>DASWUY010000123.1:0-2438 GCA_036401435.1 Acidobacteriaceae bacterium
ACCTGCGCATGTGCCTGGAGTGCGGTCACGTGGGCTGCTGTGATTCTTCCAAGAACCGGCACGCGACGAAGCATTTCCATGCGACGCACCACCCCATCATGCGCTCGGCTGAGCCGGGCGAGCAATGGGGCTGGTGCTACGTGGATGAGCTGGAGCTCGATCTCGCGTAACGGCTACCGTGCGGCTGCCGCCGGGTAGTCCACCCTCAGGGTAAGGATCTCCCACGGGTGCACGGTCACCACCGCTTTGCCTTCATGGATGGGGACCGCGGTGCCGGTCTCCTTTTCCATCAGGTTGACGAGCACGCCTCGCAGCGCTCCCGGGGGCAGATCGATCGTGACCTCGCCGGCTAGGCCTGCCGACTCGTACATCCTCAACACCAGGGCGTCGCTGTCCTCGGCTTTCTTGAGGGCGGTAAGCACGACGTGGGGCGAGGAGACAACGGCGTAGCTGCGCTCTGCGGGGCCGGCGCCGGCATGGGGCGCGACCTGCATGGCTTCAAGCGGGTAGTTGAACTCGTAGCCGTGGCGTACAGTGGCGGCCTGCTTCCAGTCGCCGGCATGCGGGTAGAGGGCGTAGGAAAAATGCTGGGCGCCCTGGTCCGCCTGCGGGTCAGGATTGGCGGGCGAGCGCAGCAGCGTGAGGCGAAGCAGATTGCCCACACCGTCGTATCCGTACTTCTCGCTGTTGATCAGGCTGAAGCCGTGCTGCCCGTCTCCCTCGTCGGCCCACCGCAGTGCGGGCACTTCGAACTTGGCCTTCTCCCAGCTGTTGCTGCGGGTGGTGGGGCGCTCGATGGCGCCGTAGGGAATTTCGTAGGTGGCGTGGGCGCTGGTGGCGGCCAGGGGAAACGCGGCCTTGAGCAGGATGTGGCGCTCATGCCAGTCCACGTCAGTGGTCACGATGACGTGATCCATGCCCGCGTAGAGCGCGATCTGCTGCGTGAAGCGGGAGCCCTGCCAGCTGCGATGGATGCGCACCAGGCTGCGCACAGGCGTCTGCTTGGCCAGCTCGACCGAGTCTGCCGCATCGAGCAGCATGGGCGGCACATCCAGCGTGCCGGGGTCGATATTCCAGGCGTCGTACTCCTTGGGCGTGTCCTTGAAGGCCTGCAACTGGTTGCCGCAGGCGCCCGCGGCCAGGGACTCAAACTGTGCCCGCTTGTCATAGAGGCTGGTGATGCAGCCATTCGTCCTGTCGATGGTGAGCCGCAGCGCCTGGTTCTCGAGCGTGATGGAGCGGGCGCTTTCCTGCGCCGGCGTGCTGAGCGAGACCTGGTTTGCAGCGACCACATGGAACAAGGCGTATCCCAGCGAGGGCACCGCCGGCGCGTGGATCAGCAGCTTGAAGGAGTGGGTCGCCGGATCTTTGCTGAGGACTTCGGAGTCGACCGGATGCTCGCGGGAGTCGAGCACGGTGACGCCAGAGGCCGCCTCCGGCAACTGCACGTCTGCGGTAACCAGGCCACCGCGCTCCCAGGCAAGCGGGTTCCAGACCAGCAGCGGAACCCCTGCCTTGACGCGGGTATCAATTGCCGCGTCGAGCGTGCCGAGAGAGTGCGCGGTGATCTCGTTCGTCTCGCGACGCACGGTATCAAACTCCTTTTGCGCGTCGCGGTAGATGACCGCGATGCCCGAGCCTGCGGCCAGATCGTGGAAGTTGTTGAAGGTGATCTTTTTCCAGGCGTCTGTGAACTCTGCTCCCGGATAGGCACTGCCGCTGAGCCAGGCGAGCGAGGCGTACTTCTCCGCATCGAGCGTCTCCACCTCGCTGCGACGCATGTTCTCCTTGTGCCGGGCCTGGGTGGTCTGCACGCCGCGGTGGTACTCGAAGTAGAGCTCGTCGTTCCACGTAGGAATGCTGATGGAGCCGCTCGCAGGCTGCGGCGGGTAGCTGTACCCGGAGGCGATGGACTGGTAGTTCCACAGGCGCGACTCCAGCGCGATCCTGGCACGCACGGACTGGAAGTAGCTGCCCGCGGTACCGAACTCATACTTGGCGGTGACCTTGTCGGGCTCACTCCAGCGCATGCCCTCATCGAGCATGGCGCGTGTCGGGCCGCCGCCGTGATCGCCAACGCCGTAGAGGTCCATCATGCTGTCGAGGCCAGGCGCCTGCTGCCGCGCCCGGGCCAGGTCCAGCGAGAGCCGCAGCGGTCCCAGGTCTTCGTTCGCATAGTCATGGGGGAAGTAGGTGAGCACCTTGCTGCCGTCAGGCGACTGCCACCAGAACAGCTTGAAGGGCAGTTGATTCGTGTCGTTCCATGCCATCTTCTGCGTTACAAACGTGTCGATGCCAGACCGGGTGTAGATCTGCGGCAGCTGCCAGTTGTATCCGAACGAGTCCGGGTTCCAGCCGATGTGCACATCGACGCCGTATTCCTTCTGGAAGAAGCGCTTGCCGATCAGGAGCGAGCGCACCAGCGATTCGCCGTCGGG
>DASWUY010000124.1:0-3790 GCA_036401435.1 Acidobacteriaceae bacterium
GGCTGGCGGCTGTGCTGAACGTGCGTTACCACGAGCGAGCCTTCCTGTTGATGCTCGCGATGGCCAGTTTTGGCGCGATGTTCACGTGGCTGATGATCTTTGTGACACACCTTCGCTTCCGCCGCCGGCACCAGGGGGAGCGGCTTGCCTTTCGTATGTGGGGCTTCCCGTACACCACGCTTCTGGGTGCCGGGCTGATGGCCGCTGCGCTGGTCACTACACTGTTTACGGAAGCCTTTCGGCCCACGCTGCTCTGCGGCATACCTTTTCTGGCTCTGCTGAGCGTGGGATATGCAGTAAGGAAGGCCCGCATCCCGGGACCCACGAGGGTTGTGGGCGAGGAGACATTGACTCCATGAGCGCAACGACGACGCTGCCATTTGAAACGTCCACCAGGACCGATGCCGATCCGCTGCTCGTCTGGCGTGGGGAGTTTCCCATCCTCCAGCACACGACCTACATGATCAGCCACTCGCTGGGGCCGATGCCGCGGAGGGTGGAGACCGCGCTGAAGGAGTTCACCGACACGTGGGCAAGTCGCGGCATTCGCGCCTGGGAAGAGGGCTGGTGGGCGATGCCGCTGACCTGCGGCGACCTCATCGGCTCGATCATCGGTGCGCCCAGGGGCCGCGTGGCGATGCATCAGAACGTCTCGATCTGCCAGACGATCGTGACCTCGTGCTTTGACTGGGATGGCCCACGCAACAAGCTGGTCACCGATGGCCTGAACTTCCCCTCGAACGACTACATTTACCACGGGCTGGAGCGGCAGGGAGCGGAGATCGTCTCTGTTGCCTCGCCCGATGGCATGACGATTCCGCTGGCGAGCATTCTTGAGGCCATCGACGAACGCACGCAACTGGTCAGCATCTCGCACGTCGCGTTTCGTAGCTCCTACCTGCAGGATCTTGCCGCGATCACCGCGCGTGCGCATGATGTCGGTGCGTACATCGTGGCGGACCTGTACCAGTCGGCGGGCATTGTGCCGCTGGACGTGATGGCTTCCGGCGTTGATTTCGCAACGGGAGGCTCGGTGAAGTGGCTGCTTGGTGGACCAGGCGCGGGCTACCTGTATGTCCGCCCCGACCTGGATCCCGATTTGCAGCCCGCTGCCACAGGATGGGCGGCCCACGTGCATCCGTTCGAATTCATCAACGGTCCTATCGAGTACGCCCCGGACATGCACCGCTTTCTGAACGGCACACCCAATGTGCCCGCGATGTACTCGGCGCGCTCCGGGTATGAGATCGTCAACGAGATCGGCGTGGAAGCAATTCGTGCGAAGTCGGTGCGCCAGACGCAGCTACTCATCGCGCTCGCCGAGGAAGCAGGCCTGGTCGTTCGCAGCCCGCGCGATCCTTCTGCAAGGGGAGGAACCATCATCCTGGACGTGCCGAACGGGCGCGAGGTGACCGCAGAGCTGGGTCGCCGGCAGATTCTGGTCGACTACCGGCCGGGAGCCGGGGTACGCATCGCGCCGCACTTCTACACCGCGGACAGCGAGATTCACCACACGATCCATGAGCTTGCGGACATTGTTCGCAGCCGCCCCTGACCGCAGCCGACGGTCCTGGATCGCGGCACTGCATGGGCAGCCCCAATCTCGATGACAAAGGTACGCGCGCTGCCTGGCTTGAATACGTGAGACAAGAGCCGGGCGTTACCGCAGGTTACCTTTGAAGGCGTTGGCCCCTCGCCTTCTGCTGATATGGTGTCAGAACAAGTCTGATCGATGTCACTTGGCTGGAAAGCGGGCGTTCCGTGCGTTCTAGGGATCGACGTGTGTGCTGGATCGGATCGTTGTTGCTGGGCTGCGTGCTCCCACTCGCACGCATGCGCGGGGAGACAGTGCTCTCGCCTGCGGGCCTGCCGGACTCGCCCGGGCACCTGCTGGCGGCCGCCCAGACGGTTGCGGCGCAGACCGGCACCGCTGTGATTTCGGGCCTGATCACGGACGTGAACGGAGGCGTTGTCCCCGGCGCCACCATCGCCATCGTGGGCGCGGGTGGAGCCACCCTGCGCCAGACCACGGCCGGTTCCGAGGGCGAGTTCCGCCTCGAGGCTCTCGCGGCAGGCGTCTACAAACTCCGCATCCAGGCGCAGGGTCTGCAAACCTTTGAGTCGCCTGAGATCAAGCTCGCCGACGGGCAAGACTTCAAGCTGCCTGCAACCGCGCTGCCGATCGCCAACGCCGGCCAGACCGTTGACGTGGTGATGACCACGGAGCAGATCGCGCAGGAGGAGATCAAGGAGCAGACGCAGCAACGCGTGCTTGGCATTCTGCCTAACTTCTACACCAGCTACGTCTGGGACGCTGCGCCCATGAACGCGCGCCAGAAATACAAGCTGGCCTTCCGCACGATCATTGACCCCTGGGTCTTCGCCCGCACTGCCATCACTGCCGGCATTCAGCAGGCCAACGGCACCTTTCCGGAGTACGGCGACGGAGGAAGCGGCTACGCGAAGCGGTACTTTGCCGCGTATGGTGATGCGGTCACGGGCCGCGTGATCGGCTCAGCCATACTGCCGGCGCTCTTCCATCAGGACCCGCGCTACTTTTACCGGGGCACCGGCGGCGTCCCGCGCCGCACGCTACATGCGCTGGTCTCCGCGGTGGCTGCGCGCAGAGACGGCGGCCGCGTGGAACTGAACTACTCCCATACGATCGGCAACTGCACGGCAGGCTACATCTCCCGCACGTGGCACCCGGGCAGCGGCAACGGCATCAGCCTGGCTCTGGACGACATGCTGATCGCCATTGGCGATGCAGCGGGCAGAAACCTTGTGCAGGAGTTCCTTTACAAGAGGATCTCCCGCGGCACGCCTCCGTTTGCCAAGGGCAAACCCCCTGAAGAGAAAGAATCGGCCATACACCCCTGAGCACGGCGGTGCGTGGTCGCTGCACGCTTGATGGAGCGCGGTTTGCTCGGGTTCTGACGAGCGTCTCCGGGCCACCCGCAGCGGGCGAAGAGCTCAGCGCTGGACCAGGAGCAAGCAATCGCGCTGTCCAGATGGACGGCCTCACCGTTCTGCAGCCACGCGTCCGCACCATGGTCCGGTACTAAGTTCTCCTGCGGGTAATCACTTACAAAGAGCGAAGTTTTCGCGAGTTCGTCCACGCGACATGGTCTGAGCTGCAAGGCATGCTGCCAGGAAGAGGTCTGAATGTCTCTGTAGGTGTCGTCGCTGGCGCGCCTGTGGCGGCGGTCCCTCGGACCTCATCGCAAGGCAGCGTATGACAGAAGAATGGTCGGGACGACTAGATTCGAACTAGCGACCTCACCCACCCCAAGGGTGCGCTCTACCAGGCTGAGCCACGTCCCGACTTGCTGCGATGCGCCGGCCAAATGGCCCGCGCGGGGTAGCTTCAGTGTACACCAGCGTCTGGAGCGAACCGCCGCCGTCGTCCGTCCTCGACGGAGCCTCCCCGTGCGAGGCCACGCCCTTCCGCGATCAGTGCGCGGGCGCCACGTATTCTTTGGGCAGCTCGCCGCCGGAGCCGAAGAAGAACTCATTCATCTGCTCCACAAGGAACTCCTGTGCCTCGCGCGTCCAGGGCTGCAGGCGGTACTCGTTCAGCAGCATCTTTTGCCGCTCCACCCACTCGTTCCAGGCCTTTTGCGAGACGTTCTTGTAGATCTTCTGCCCGAAGTCGGAATCGAACGGTGGCTCGTCCAGCCCCTCCATCTCAGCCTTGTACTTCGTGCAAAATACCATGTGCGCCATCCAGAATCTCCTCCCTTCCAGTGTAGCGCGGCTGGCGTGCCGTTCCATCAGTGGCGCAGGATGC
>DASWUY010000125.1:0-3408 GCA_036401435.1 Acidobacteriaceae bacterium
CCATGACCGGGGAAAGGTCATGGCGATCCTCGAGGCGATGCAGGTGGAGGGCGTGAGCCTGCTGGACTACTCGCTGGACCGGGACCATAACCGCGCGGTGATCACGATAGCGGGTGCGCCGGCGGCGGTGCGAGAGGCTGCGGTGCGCGGGGCGGGCAAGGCAGCGGAGTTGATTGATCTGACCAGGCAGAGAGGGGTGCATCCGCGGATTGGAGCGGCGGACGTGATCCCTTTTGTGCCGATCGCGCACTACTCGCTGGACCAGTGCGCGATGATCGCGCACCAGGCCGGGCAGGAGCTGTGGCGGCGCCACGGGATCCCTTCCTACTTTTACGAGGCGGCGGCGATGCGGCCGGACCGGGCGCTGCGTGAAGACGTGCGGCGGGGCCAGTTTGAAGGGCTGCGGGAGGCGGTGAAGCGGGAGGTGGCGCGGCGACCGGACGTGGGCGGGCCGGGGCTGCACCCGACCGCAGGCGCCTGCGCTGTGGGCGCGCGACGGCTGCTGGTGGCTTACAACATCTACCTGAATACCGGGGAGGTGTCCGCCGCGCGGGCGGTGGCTCGCGAGATCCGGGCCTCGAACGGGGGGCTGGCGGGGGTGAAGGCGCTGGGGCTGGTGGTGGATGGCCGGGCGCAGATCTCGATCAACATTACGGACTTCAGGGAAACGCCGATTGGAGCGGTCTTTGATGCGGTGCGGGAGTGCGCGCGCCATGCCGGGGCCAGGCCAGTGCAGGGGGAGCTGATCGGGCTGCTGCCGGAGGCGGCCTATGAGCGGGATGCGGAGTGGGTGCGTCAGTTGGATGGGTTCGACCCGGCGCAGAAGATCCTGGAGCGGAGGCTGGCGGAGCCGCTGCCGTGGCCGGAGGGGTGACGGGGGTTACATCGGTGCGGACGCGGGCTGGCTGGGGGAGCTGACCGGCAACCTTGGGCAGGTTACTCAGTCTAAGATGGAGGGCAGCGTTTGAGTCTTTGCCGGGCCGGGGCAATGGGTGTGGCCGCGGGTGGCCGAGAGTGGTTTGAGGAGAGGGTCGTGAGGGGTTTGAGAGCAAGCAAACAGGGAAAGAGAGTCTTGGGACTGGCCGCGGCGATAGTGGCGGCTTGCTGCACGCTGCCGGCAGGGGCGGCGCAGCTGACGGGCGAGGCGCGGGGCGCGATCCCCAAGGATGTGCAGCAGCTGATCGTGGTGGACTACCGGGCGATGCAGAACTCGCAGGCCGCGATGGACCTGAAGGCGCGCGTGCTGCCTCCGGACATCAAGCAGCTGGAGCAGGCCTTGAAGAGCTCCGGGCTGAACGACAACCATGACGTGGAAGAACTTGCGTTTGCCTCCTTCCGGACGGCGGAGAGCAGCGACAACTCGAAGACGATCGGGATTGCGCAGGGGCAGTTCTCTGTAACCGATCTGGTTGCGAATTTGAAAAAGCAGAAGGTGAAGCCGACCCTGCTGCGCACGAACAAGTTGTACCCGATGGGCGGCAGCGGGATGCTGGTCTCGTTCGTGAATCCGACAACGATGGTCTTCGGTGCGGCGGATGCGATCAAGTACGCGCTGAATGCCAGGGATGGCTTTGCGCCGAGCATTCTGAAGAATGACGCGATGATGTCGCAGATGGCTTCGGTGGACAGCGAGCCGATCTGGAGCCTGCTGGACCAGAAGGGCACGCAGATCATGATGCGGAGCGTGATGGGTCAGGCAGCGCAGCTGGCTGACTTCGAGTCGGTGCGCAAGCGCCTGCTGAGCTCGCGGTACAGCATGAACTTCGACAACGGGGTGAAGTTCAACCTTTCGGTGATTACGCCGGACACGTTCACGGCGGCGACCATGTCTTCCCTGATGAACGCTGCGGCGATGTACCAGAAGGTGAGCGGCACGGCGACCGAGAAGCAGGCGATTGACAGCACCGATATCTCGTCAAGCGCAGGGGTGCTGGACGTGAAGTTTTCTTCGTCGGACAGCCAGTTCGCGAGCCTGCTGCGGTCGCCGCTCTTCCAGTCCGTGGTTCACTAAAGGTTGGGGACGAACGATGGGCAAGTGCACAACGTGCAAGCGCCCGTTCCATTGTCTGTGTGTTCGTAGTCGTAGCCGCCATCTGCGTTTAGGTTGATACAGGCAGGCCCGTTTGCAGGCTCGTCGCCCTTGCCGGGAGACTTGGACTCTTCCATAGAATTCTCCTGTTTTGAGCCTTTTCCATTCGCTGCGAGGCGCGGTTCTAATGCGGCCTTTCTTCAAGGAAAAGCCGCACGCACTGGTGACGGAGTAGCGGATCCTTACCAGCCGTCGCACCCATTCTGGAAGGGTCTAGCTTGTCCGTCGAGTGTGCAGTAGTCTCCGGCTGTCCAAGCAGCGATGGTCTCATCCGCAGGGTTCCTCTCCATCTGCTGCTGGTTGGGGTCAGCGCGTGTGAGCGTGGGCTGCCAGGTGACGGAGCCGCCGTCGAGGATCTGGAGGGTGACGCTGCCTTGGTCGTCCTCGTGGACTACGGGGCCGGTCGAGGCATGGGCGGCGCCGGTGCTCTCGTTGTAGCTCAGAGTGAGGGGCCCGGAGCCCTGCGCCTTGAAGCGGTAGGTGTAGGTGGCGTGAGGCGCGAGGGTGCTGATGCCGAAGCTGGCGCTGGGGTAGTCGACCTCAACCGTGCGCAGGGTCTGGGTGGTTTCGTTCTGGATGGACACCTGGATGAAGCGCGACCGGCAGCCGGAAGCGAGCAGGAGCGCGAGAAGGACGAGACGCGGTGTGGTGCGCCGGGCGAGACGGGCGGCGGCGTGCCTGCCGGCAGAGTCCAGCATCCCGTTCATCCCGTTCAGAGCACCGGCTTGCGCTCGAGGATACGCGCCGTGAGGACCACGCCGCTCTCGTGGTTGTGCAGGGTGATGGGGAAGGCTAGCACGTTCCACACCCACTCCTCGCCCTTGCGGGGCAGGTTGAGGAGGCCGCGGTAGGTGCGGTCGATGTAGGTCTCGCGGGTGGAGGCTACCGTCTCGACGATGTCGCGCCAGTCCGGGGCGAGCTCGGGAAGCTCGCGAAACATATTCTTGCCCTGGAACCACTCGCGGGGGCGCTCGAGCAGGCGGGCACAGGTCTCATTGACATACTGCCACTCGCCCCAGCGGTCGAGGATCTCGAGGACGACTTCATCGCCCATGGCCATGCTGATGCGGGAGTAGAAGAAGTCGCGCGCATCGACCATGACCGGCTTGCCGGAGCGCTTGGAGCGGAAGGAGCGCAGGGCGGAGACCAGGTCATCGACCGAGCTGTAGCCTTTGAGCAGGTGCATGTCTTCGGGGCCGCCGAAGCGCCGCTCGAGAGTGGCGGAGAGGATGATGATGGGCACCTCAGGCCGAAGGCTGCGCAGCTTTTCGGCCACATCGGTGCCGAACTTGCCGGCTCCCAGGTGGTAGTCGAGCACG
>DASWUY010000126.1:0-3123 GCA_036401435.1 Acidobacteriaceae bacterium
GTCGCTCAGCGAGAAGCATCATCCCACCCCGGCCTATGTCGATCAGCTGCGCCGCATCCTCTCGCAACGCTTTCCCGGAACCATCTTCTACGAGCTGCCGGTGGACATGGTCACGCAGATCTTGAACTTCGGCATGCCTGCGCCGATCGATATCCAGATCGTGGGGCCCAACCTGGTCGGGAACAGGGAATTCGCCGAGAAGCTGCTGGACCGGATCAAGTATGTGGCCGGTACAACCGACCTGCGCATCCAGCAGCCATTCAACGCCCCGCGGCTCTTTGTTGATGTCGATCGAACCAAGGCATCGCAGCTGGGGCTCGCTCAGCGGGACGTGACCAACAGCCTGCTTACTGCGACCAGCGGCTCCTTCCAAACCTCGCCGACCTTCTTCCTCGATCCCAAGAACAACGTCAGCTATAACATCGCGGTGCAGTCCCCGCAGTACAACCTTGATACCCTGCAGGACCTCGCCAATATCCCCCTCACTCCAGGCAGTGGTTCCACTGCCAGCGGCTCGGGCGCGGCACCTCCGGTGACTCCTCACCCCGTGCCCGGCTCCCTCTCTGACCTCATGCCGACGAGTCCGCTCATGGCAACACCACCGGCGCAGATCCTCGGCAACGTCGCCTCCTTCACTGAGGGCGCCGAGATGGCCACCATCAGTCACTACAACATCGCGCCTACGATCGATATCTACGGCAGCGTCAGCCACACAGACCTCAAGAGCGTCGACGATGGTATCCAGAAAATATTGGAGCAGATGCATCATCAGCTGCCCACCGGCTCGCGCATCGTAGTGCGCGGACAGGTGCAGACCATGCACAGCTCCTTCATCGGGCTCTATGCCGGGCTGGCTTTCTCGATCGCTCTCGTGTACCTGCTGATCGTCGTGAACTTTCAATCCTGGCTTGACCCTTTCATCATCATCTCGGGCCTGCCGGCGGCCCTAAGCGGAATCGTCTGGTTTCTTTTTCTTACCCATACCCGCATCAGCGTCCCTGCACTCACCGGGGCCATCATGTGTATGGGCGTGGCCACTTCAAACTCCATTCTCGTCATCAGCTTTGCGCGTGAGCGGTTGGAAGAGAACGTGGGTGAGGCGCGGTCCTCAGCGATCGAGGCCGGTTCAACACGCTTCCGCCCCGTGATCATGACGGCGCTGGCCATGATCATCGGCATGGTGCCCATGGCGCTGGGCTTGGGCGATGGCGGGGAACAGAATGCCCCGCTCGGCCGCGCTGTGATTGGCGGCCTGCTCTTCGGCACGGCCTCGACGCTTTTCTTTGTTCCTACTTTTTTCAGCGTGATCCACTCCCGCCTGGCGCGCAAGCGTGGCGAACGCGAAGATCGCGATCGCCGCCAAGGGGCGGGCCACACAGCACGTCATGAGCGCATGGAGAACGCTACGGCATGAGTCACTCTTCTCTACAGCACTCGCAACCCTCGCAGGCTGACCAGCAGCGGCAGCAGAATGCACCCGCCAACCGGGATCGGAAGTCTGCGGATTCGCATGATTCGCAGCCAAACGCGCCCAAGCCACTCTCAGGCCGGATAGCCTTGATCCTGATCTTTATCGGCCTCGGCCTCGCGGTGCTGCTCGCCGTGCTCGGCATACTGCCGCGGCTGCATGCTCGCACCACCCTGCAGAACCAGACCACGGCGCTCGCCGCTCCGAATGTCCTGATCGCCAAGCCCACTACCGGCAAGACGGACGAGGAGTTGCTGCTGCCCGGTTCGCTGCAGGCTTATATCGACTCGTCTGTCTATGCGCGCACCAGCGGCTACCTCAAAAAGTGGTATGTGGACATAGGCGCTCACGTGCACAAGGGCCAGGTACTCGCGGTCATCGAGAGTCCGGAGGTGGACCAGCAACTGCAGCAGGCCCGTGCTGATCTGGCGACCGCCCAGGCCAACGCGAACAATGCCGGCGTGCAGGCTGCGCGCTACCAGAGCCTGCTCAAGGAAGATGCTGTCTCAAGGCAGGATACGGACAACTTCATTACCCAGCAGGCGGCAACCAACACGCAGGTAAGGTCAGCGCAGGCGAATGTGCAGCGGCTGGAGCAGCTGGTAGGCTTCGAACAACTGACCGCTCCCTTTGATGGGGTCGTGACTGCCCGGGACATCGATCAGGGCCAGCTGATCGATGCGGGAACATCGCGGGAGATCTTTCACCTGGCGCAGACAGCGACGCTGCGCGTCTATGTCGCCGTGCCGGAGGTGGATTCGCTCGCCGCCAAACCGGGTGTGCGTGCGCAGTTAACGCTGGCCGAATATCCCAACCAGCGCTTTGATGGGACGATCGTACGCACGGCGCACGCGATCGATGCCGCCACCCGCACGCTGCTGGTTGAGATCGACGTGAACAACCGCGGCGGCAAGCTGATGCCGGGCGCCTATGCAGAAGTGCACATGAAGCTCAACCAGAAGGGCAACGTCATGATCGTGCCCGTCTCAACCATGCTCTTCCGCACCGAGGGATTGCGGGTCGCCGTGCTGACCACCGGCAACAAGGTTCGCCTGGTTCCAATCACCGTCGGGCGCGACGATGGCCGCGCCGTCGAAGTCGTCGCGGGGTTGAGCCCCGACGATCAGGTCATTCAGAATCCTCCCGACTCCATCATCGATGGAGAGCTGGTGCAACCGGTGCAGCCTCAGCAACAGAACCAGCAAGGCCCCGGGGGAAACAAGCAGGGAGGCTCGCAGTGACCCTCCCGCTCCAGCCTTCGGCAGGCCGCCGCGCGGTACGACTCGCCGGCGTCCTGACCCTCGCAGGGACGCTGCTAGCCACAGGCTGCGTCGTGGGCCCGAACTATCATCGCCCCACGGCACCTGTGCCTCCGGCCTACTCGGAGACTCCCCCGCCTCCGCCACCAAACGGCACCTGGACCACCGCCGCGCCGGCGGACGCCGCACTGCGCGGCGACTGGTGGACCATCTTCCACGATGACGAGCTGACCAGGCTCGAGTCGCAGGTGAAGCCCGCCAACCAGACTCTCCAAGCAGCGATCGAGAGGTACGCCAACGCGCGAGCGGTCGTTCGCCAGGCCCGCGCTGATTACTTCCCCACGCTTGCTGCCGGCCCCAACATCCAAAGGGAACGCCTTTCCTACAACCGGCCTA
>DASWUY010000127.1:0-2192 GCA_036401435.1 Acidobacteriaceae bacterium
AAAACTCTTCGTCATCCTCAGCCAGTCGCCCATTGCCGATCTCGATCGTGTCATCCAGGGCTTGAAGGGCGGCGCGAAGGGCGCCTCGTCAGAGCAGCAGGCCCCTTCCGAGCCGGCGCCCGTGCTTGAGGCAGAGAATCACATCCCGGACCTGTTTGTGCAACAGATGGCCACTCGCGACCTGACCCTCGTCGACGAGCAGAAGGTCGACGCAGCCGCCACCGCGGAGCATGGTGCAGAGAAGGCCGTCTACGTGGTCAGCAAGACGAGCGACCCCGGTCAAAGCTCGCAGGTGGTCGCGAAGATCGAGCTGCACCACGAGTAGAGCCCGCCGAGTAGCGCCAGCCCAGGACCCCGCCGGACGCCGAGCCTAGCGGTGCGCCAGCCGGAACGAGTACACCAGCGGCAGCTTCGCCGTCGCGGCCGGGCGTACCGAGGTCTGGCCGCCTTCATCCACCAGGATGATGTCTCTGGACGCGCCCAGCGCCAGCCCCGCGATCTCTCGCGGCAACACCGCATCCGGCGACAGCGCCCTCGCGCCGGCCGTCTCATCCAGGCACTCGCCGCGGCTCCTGAAGATCTCGTCATTGCAGCGCGGCAGCAGGTCCGGGGGTAGAGCTGCCTCTGGCTGCGCCTTCTTCCCCAGCGCCTCGGGCGAGGGCGGCGCCGGCGGCAGCGCCATCGGCCGCGCACTCACCAGGAAGTACAGCACGTCAAATCCCGGCGGCCCCGTCACCTCAAACCAGCCCTCGCCATCGGCCGGTACCAGGTACCCCCGCGCCGGCAGAATATGATTGTCCCCCGCCTGCGCACCGCTGGCCGGAAACAGCGTGGCCGTCATGCCCGTGCTGCCTTTGTCCACCACGTACAGGTAGCCCGCCATGCTGCTCGTCAGCCGAAAGCGCAGCACGTCTCCGGTCTTGAAGACCGTCGTTGGCGGCACCGTCAGCGCCTGCTCCGCCTGCTTCTTCTCCAGCCGGATCGTGATCTGGCCGCTGCCCTCTGCCCCCGGCCCGGCCGCTGACAGGCCGGCAAACGCCAGCAGGCTGAAGGAGAAGACAAGCGCATGGCGTGCAGGTCTGCGAAGCTGCAAAGTGGCACCTCTCGCAGCCCGCTCTCGGCGCCCAGCTCGCTCCTGCGCCGGCGGGGCCGCCCGTGCTGCGAGCCGGAGTATAGCGGACTGCCACAGGGGAAGCAATTGCCCGCCGCTGCCTGGGCGACAGCCCTCCCCGGCGAGGTCTAGAATCGCTCGCGTGCAGACGCTTGGCCCGGTGGGCCGCGCGCGTCTCTGGCCGGCCGCCCAGCGCCGGTCCCAGCCAAAGGAGCAAATGTATGGCAACTCTGACCGCGCTGCGTCCCGGAACCTACGGCTTCCCCGTCTCCCTCCGCAAGCAATATGGCAACTACATCGGTGGCGAGTGGGTCGCCCCTGCCTCCGGAACCTACTTTGAAAATCTCACCCCGGTCACCGGCCAGGTCCTCTGCGAGGTGCCCCGTTCGAACGCCGCCGATGTGGATCGCGCGCTCGACGCCGCACACCGGGCCCGGGCCGCCTGGGGCAAAACCTCTGTCACCGAACGCGGACGCATGCTCGAGAAGATCGCCCAGCGCATGGAGGAGAACCTCGAACTGCTGGCCACCGTCGAGACCTGGGACAACGGCAAGGCCATCCGCGAGACCATGGCTGCCGACCTGCCGCTGGCCATCGACCACTTCCGCTACTTCGCCGGCGTCATCCGCGCGCAGGAAGGCGGCATCTCTGAGATTGACGCAACCACGGTTGCGTATCACTACCATGAGCCCCTGGGCGTGATTGGCCTCATCATCCCCTGGAACTTCCCCCTGCTCATGGCCGCCTGGAAAGTCGCTCCCGCGCTCGCAGCAGGCAATGCCGTGGTGCTCAAGCCCGCCGAGCAGACCCCGCTCTCGATCCTCGTGCTCATGGAGCTCATCGCAGACATCCTGCCCGCCGGTGTGCTGAACATCGTCAACGGCTTTGGCCTGGAAGCAGGCAAGCCGCTCGCCTCCAGCCCTCGCATCCAGAAGGTCGCATTTACGGGCGAGACCACCACCGGCCGCCTCATCATGCAGTACGCCTCGCAGAACATCATCCCGGTCACCCTCGAGCTCGGTGGCAAATCTCCCAACATCTTCTTCGCCGACGTCGCTGCCTCCGACGACGCCTTTTTCGA
>DASWUY010000128.1:0-7502 GCA_036401435.1 Acidobacteriaceae bacterium
AGGCCTTGGTTTTCAGCGTTGTTTCTAGTTCTGGTCTAGCTTTATAGATCCATCTAGGAGTGTGAATTTGCTGATTTTGTTTTGGGTCTTCCTTCAAAAGAAAAGCTTTGCTTTTTTTTCCGCTGTTTTTAAAGCTTCCACAAAGTGTGATGTCATTCGATGGTCTTCTCCTTGACCACTAGGTCCACTGTTTGAGCAGGCGACACAAACTTCCACAGGTTCCACAGTGCTCTACTCCTGCTTCTCTCATGATCTCTTGTATCTCTTGTATCTCTTGCTTCCTATTAAGGTGTACGCGGATGGTCCTGTTTTGAAATACGCGGAAGGTCCGCGTGAGCGTACGCCGCGGTCGCGACCCGTCCGTCCCGCCCAGCCCGGCACCAGCGTGGCTGCGAACAACACCGCCCCGAGCGCCAGCGCAGGATGCACCACCACGCTCAGCACCAGCAGCGCCAGCGCGCCCACCGGGCGGCCTGCTGTCACCAGCAGCAGGCTCAGCGCTTAGAGCAGCACCAGGACCGACTCCATCCGCACCTCGTTGGCCGAGAGGATGACCGGGGGCGAGACCAGCAGCAGCGCAGAGAGGGCCGCGAAGCCCACCGACCCCGCCACCCTGCTGTGCACCACGACCAGCAGCGAGGCCGCACCTGCGACCATCGCCTGGTTGATCGCCCGTGCCTGCTCGATCGTCCCGCCGCCCAGTGCCAGCAGTGAGCCAAGCAGCACGTAGAAGCCATGCGGCGTCTAGAAGATACCCTGCGGCGCATGCAGCATTGGGACCCTGAAGCTCCCGGTCCGGGCAAAGATCTAGCTGGGCAGAAAGAAGCGCGCCTCGTCGTTCCACGGATAGGGGAAGGTGAGGGCGGTAAGCCAGGCCAGCAACAGGATGGCGAGAAAGGTTGCGCCCGCGACCGCGTAGATGGGCCAGCCGCTGCGAGCCCCTGCCAGGTACCGGTGCCCGCCAACCATTCGGGCACCGGCCTCGGCCGGCTCCGGTGCGCGTGCCTGGGGCAGGCTCACGGCCGGCCCCGGGCGGGGCACTGAGGATTACGAAACGTCTCGTACCCGAAGTGTCCGGCTGTCGAGCGCCACCGGCCGACCGGGCGCAGCCCCAGCCCCGTCCAGGCCCCGCTGCCTGCACCGGGGGTGTCCGGCAGGTGCTCTTCCGACAACAGGATCGCCGAGCAATCGAGCAGATCGGCCGGCGAAAAGGGGGTCACCGTCGTCTCCCGCACCACCTGGCATCCGCGCAGGCCCGCGATCCGGCCTACGAGGTAGGGAGTCGCCACGTCGTTGTCGCTGAAGAGCACCCTGAGCCCCGATCCGCAGGCGCTCTCCACCTCGTCGCCCACGGCTGCGGTAAACGCGCGAAACTCCTCCACCTGCGCCCCATGCTGCCGGTTGACGAGAGAGCAACGCGCGATGGTTGCGAGAAACAGCCATTGGCAGAGCGCGTAGCAGCACAGCCCGGCCACCAGCCATCGCGCCGCCCACCCGCCCTGATCCTTCACTTGGCCCTCCCGCGAAGCCGGCGCCGCGCAGCAAGCCCTACCCTAGTCGACTGGCAGCCGACCCGGCCCGGCGCGCACGCGAGCTTTCCCACCGAGGTAACCATGCTCGCTAAATCGCCTTCCGGGAGCAAAACTGCTTCCGCTTGGCCGCGGCGTGCGTCATGCTAAGCACAGCCAAGCCTGGCCGGCCCCGAGAGGTCCTCTCCCGTGACACGCTACGCCCTGATCCGCCGTCTGCCAGCAGCCGCCTCGCTTGTGGCGCATCTGCTGCTGCTCGCCGGGCTGTCCTGGCACCCGCGCGTGCAGGTGGCGCCGGTGCGGTTGCCCGGCACTGCTGCCGGCACCCGGCTCACGCTTACCTACTCACCGCGCGCCTCTGCCTTTGCTGCGGCGACGGCCCGCGCGCGGCCTGCTCCACCCTCCCGCCGGCCCGCGCCCAGCACTGCCCGGCTCACCGCTCCGGTGCTCGCGCAGGCGCCCGCCGCTCCCGGTTCCGGCAGCTCCACCGGCTCTGACTCGCTCGGACAGGGCGACATCAGCATCGCGCTCATGCAGTTCTTTCCTGACCCCCGGCCCGACCTTTCGCAGCTGCCCCACGGCATTCGCGGCGACGTCGTGCTGGAGGCCGTCATCGACGCCACTGGCCGCATCTCGCAGCTCACCGTCAAGCAGAGCCTGGGCTATGGCGTGGACCAGAGCGTCCTCGCGACGGTGCAGCAGTGGACCTTCCACCCCGCCATGCGCGATGGCAAGCCGGTCGCGAGCCAGCAGGAGTTCCACTTCCACTACGAACGCGGCTGACGCCTCCACGTGCCTTTCGTCTCACCTGCCGCATGCACCCCTCGCCGTTACAATGAGCCGAGAGGGTGACGGGACGCATGGAACCGAACGAAGTGCAGGAGTTGCAGGAGCAGCACGAGCACGCCAACGAACCCCCTGAGGGCGAGGGCCGCAAGCTGGCCGAAGAGGTGGCCCATGGCGGACTCAAGCCCATCAGCTTCACCATGAGCGTGCTCGCCGTGCTGGTGGCGGTCGTGACCGTGCTCGGGCATCGCACCCACACTGAGGCGGTGCTGATGCAGGCCCGCGCCTCTGACCAGTGGAACTTTTACCAGGCCAAGAAGATTCGCCAGAACGATACCCTGCTGACCCAGGACCTGCTTGGCGCGGTCACCGTGCGCGACCCCGCGGCCGCGGCCAAGATCCTTGAAGGTTACAAATCGCACCAGGACAAGTGGGCAGAGGACCTGAACGAGGAGCAGGCCAAGGCCAAGGAGTTTGAAGAGGCCGTGGAGCATGCGGAGCATAAGGCGACCCGCTTCGATCTGAGCGAGGCTCTGCTTGAGATCGGCCTCGTCGTCACGTCCATTACGCTTCTTACCCGGCAGCGCATTTACTGGGTGCTGGGCATGCTCTTCGGCGCGATCGGCCTGGTCGTCGCCGGGCAGGGACTGCTGCTGCACTAGTCCTGCGCCTGAATCAGCCTGCAGCTCGCACCAGCTTTACGTGTGGAGGGTCATCATCGCGGAAGCGCCGCCACCCAGCCGACTTCTGTCGCTCGATGCCTTTCGCGGCGCCACCATCGCGATGATGCTGCTGGTCACCGATCCGGGCAGCTACGCCGCCGTCTATCCGCAGCTGCTGCACGCGGCGTGGAATGGCCTTACGGCCACCGACCTCGTCTCGCCCTGCTTCCTGCTCTCGGTAGGCATCTCGTTTTCGCTCTCGTTCACTGCGCGCCTGGGGCGTGGCGCTACCCGCGGGCAGCTCGCGCTCCATGTCGTTCGCCGCAGCCTCTGGCTCGTCCTGCTGGGGCTGGTGGTCAACGGCTTTCCGGCGTATCACCTGCCGACCCTGCGGCTGCCGGGCATCCTCCAGAAGATCGCCTTCTGCTACCTGCTGGCCGCGCTGCTTTACCTGGCGTGCTGCGGTCCAGGTTTCCAGACGGGCCCGGACAGGCAGCCCTCGCCGAGACGGAGCGCTGTCCTCCTGGCGGCGGCGCTCCTGCTCCTGCTGGGGTACTGGGCGCTGCTGCGGTACACGCCTGTACCCGGCTTCGGGCCTAACCGCCTGGACCCGGTCGGCTACCTGGGCGCCTGGCTGGACCGGCGCCTCTTTACCGTGGCCCACCTCTGGCCTTGGGGCACGCCTACTGGCACGCGTCCCGGGCAGGGCGTCACCTATGATCCCGATGGCCTGCTCTCAAGCGTGCCTGCTGTCGCCACCGTGCTCTTTGGAGCGCTCTGCGGCGAGTGGCTGCAGACCGCCCGCAGCGGCGCCCGGAAGCTCGTTGGCATGGTCGTTGCGGGCGCAGTCCTGACGGCAGTGGGCGAGGCGGCCAGCCTTGCGGTTCCCTTCAACAAGCGCATCTGGACCAGCTCCTACGGCTTTTTTGTAAGCGGCGCCGCCCTGCTCCTCTTCGCGCTCTTCTACCGGGTGATCGATCTGGGGCGATGGCGCCGCGGCCTTGCGCCCCTGCTGGTGCTTGGCACGAATGCCATCTTTGCCTTCATCCTGGGCTCGCTGCTGACCAGCCTGGCGAGCCTGATCTCTCTCCGCGGCCAGGGCGGCCGGCCCACGCATGTGCCGGGCTGGGTCTACGCGCACCTGCTCACGCTCTCACTTCCGCCGCGCATTGCTTCGCTCACCTACGCGCTGCTCTTCGTCGCGGTTAACGTCGCCCTGGTCTCGGTGCTCTACCGGAGGCGCATCTTTCTCCGGCTGTAGTATGCGGAGCAGACGCCCCGTCGCGAGGCCGGCCTGGTACATCGTTTTCCACGCGGACACTCAAGAGGAATCACCAGTGAGGTAAGCATGCAGCAATCCAGGTTCATGCTCGTTCGAGCAGCACTCGCCGGGCTGCTGCTCGCCCTGCCGGCTGTGGCCCAGACGGCCGCGCCCACTGCGGTGATCACCGTCGACCACGGGCCCAACGCCCTGCTGCAGGAGCAGAAGCACTACATTGTCCTGGTCTCACTCGACGGCTTCCGATGGGACTACGCCCGCAAGTACGGCGCCAGGAACCTGCTCGCGATCGCCGCCCGCGGCGCGAGCGCGCCTGAGGGCATGCTTCCCTCGTACCCTTCGCTGACCTTTCCCAATCACTACACGCTCGTCACCGGCCTCTACCCCGAGCACCACGGCATCGTCGCCAACACCTTTTACGACGAGACCCATACACACCGCTACAGCTCCAGCGACCCTGCCTCCAGCCTCGATGGCGCCTGGTATGCGGGCGCTCCGCTGTGGGTGCTGGCCGAGCAGCAGGGCATGCGGGCCGCCTGCTTCTTCTGGCCCGGCTCTGAGGCAGCCATCCAAGGCGTGCGGCCCACCTACTACCTGCACTTCAACGACAAGTATCCGGACGAGAAGCGTGTGGACCAGGTGCTCGCCTGGTTGCGCCTGCCCGCGGCCCAGCGCCCGCACTTCCTCACCCTCTACTACTCGAACGTGGACACGGCCGGGCACGAATACGGACCCGACTCTGCCCAGACTCGCGCCGCTGTCAGGCACGTGGACGCGCTGATCGGGACCCTGCGCGCCGGCCTGTCTGCGACGCACCTGCCGGTGGACCTGGTGGTAGTGAGCGACCACGGCATGCAGCAGCAGGACCCCCACTGGATCACGCTTGACACCTACGCGAACCTGGCCAACTTTGTCGCCGCCGGCCCGCTGCTCTACGCCAACTCCGAGGCGGACGCGCAGCTGGCCTATGACCGGCTGAAGAGTGCGGATGCGGCTTTCATGGTCTACCGCCGCGCCAGCCTGCCCGCCTCGCTGCACTACAGCGCCAGCGCCCGCGCCGGCGACCCGGTCATTGTGCCGCGCGGGGCTTTTGCTATCCGCGCCCACGCGCCCGCCCCCGGCACAGAGGACAAGCCGCCTCATCTCGGCGCCCATGGCTTTGACGCGCGCGACCTGCCGTCCATGAAGGCGATCTTCTACGCCGAGGGGCCGGACATCCGGCCCGGGGTGCAGCTCAAGCCGTTTGAGAATGTGAACGTCTATCCCTTCCTCGCCCAGATCCTGCGCCTGCAGGCGCCGCCTGTGGATGGCAGCCTGGGCGTGCTCTCGGGCGCGCTGACAGAGTCGGCGCAGCAGTAGCCTGCGCCGTTCCGGTCGCGGTGCCCGATCAGCTACTTCGATCCGGCTTGATCCCGCGGGCCCGGAATCAGGATTTTTCCGCGGCGAGCCGGCCGCCGAGCCAGGTCTCGATCACCGTGCCTGCGGGTGAGAGCACCACCACATCCGCCGCTGCGCCCACCTGCAGCCCCGCCGCCCGCCCGGTCGGCAGCCCGGCCATGCGCGCCGGGTTGCGGCTGGCCAGTTGCACGGCCTGCTCGAGCGAGGCGCCGCTCGACTGCACAAAATTGCTCACCGCTGCATCGAGCGTGAGGGTGCTGCCGGCCAGCGTGTTCTCGCCCACCAGGCACCTTCCGCCCTCTACCCGCACGTCCAGCTCGCCCAGCTTGTACACTCCATCGGGCATGCCCGCCGCGCTCATCGCGTCCGTGATCAGGATGGCGCGCTCAGATCCCTTGGCTTTCCAGAAGAGCCGTACGGCAGAGGGATGGACGTGCAGCCCATCGCAGATCAGCTCCGCGTAGAGCCTGTCGTCTGAGAGCACGGCGCCCAGGATGCCTGGCTCGCGCTGATCGAACGGCCGCATGGCGTTGAAGGTGTGTGTGGCGGAGACGGCGCCCCCGGCCACCCCGCGCTCCGCCTCGGCCAGGGTTGCGTTCGAGTGGCCAAGGCTGACGCGGACCCCGAGCGAGGTGGCGCGCGCGATCACCTCCAGCGCGCCGGGCAGCTCGGGCGCAATCGTCATCAGCCGGATGCTGCCTTCTGCAGCCTGCCACATGCGGTCGAAGAACGCGACGTTGGGCGCGAGGAGGTGCTGCGGCGGGTGTGCTCCCTTCTTCACATGCGACAGGAAGGGCCCTTCCACGTGGATCCCCACTGGCTGCGCGCCGGGCAGTCGCGTACGTTGCTGGATGAGCGCGGCCAGTCCTTCCAGGCTTCGCAGCATCGTGTCCACGGGCGCCGTCATGGTGGTGGGCAGGTAGGAGCCGACGCCATGCCCGGCCAGGAACTGCCCGATCTGCCCCAGCCCCTCGCCGGTCGCCTCCATCACATCGCGCCCGCAGCAGCCGTGGGTGTGCACGTCGAAGTAGGCGGGTGCGAGCAGCGCGCCCTGGTACGCGTGGTGTTCACCCGGCGGCAACGCGGCGCCGGCACGCGAGGCGATGCTCTCGATACGCCCGTCCTCGATGACGACTACCGGCTCGTCGATGGACGCGTCTCCAGTGACGAGCCGGGCTGCGGTTAAGACGATCTTCATCCCTGCTCCTCTGTGGCTGCGGCTGGGCCGGCTGGGGCTGTCGAGACCACTCTACATGGGCGCGATAGGGGCGCGGCGGCCTGGCGGGGGCAAGCCTCGCGCGGCCCGCCTCTAGAATAGAGAGGGCATGACGACCCGACGCATCGGTATCCATCTTTCCACCTCAGGGGGCGTCTTTACAGCGGCCGAGCGGGCGCATGAGCTGGGCGCCAACACCTTCCAGATCTTCAGCTCCAGCCCGCGCATGTGGCGCCCCAACAAGCTGGCCGCCGAGCACTGCGCGCGCATGCGGGAGTTGCTCAAGCTCTACGGCATCAGCCCGGCGGTGGTGCATGCCAGCTACCTGATCAACATGTGCTCGCAGAACGAGGCCGTGCTGAAGAACTCAGTACACGCGCTGCGCGGCGAGGTGGAGCGGGCGCTGGCCATTGGCGCGAAGTACCTGGTGCTGCACCCGGGCTCGTGGAAGGGGCTGACCCGGGAGCAGGGGCTGGAGCGGGCCACGGGCTCGATCGAAGTGGCGGTGGAAGGCCTGCCGGTCGAGGATGGCTGCGGCTTTCGGCTGCTGATCGAGAATACGGCGGGGTCAGACTACTCGCTGGGCGGCAGCTTCGAGCAGGTGGCGGAAGTGGTGGAGCGGCTGAGCCCGC
>DASWUY010000129.1:0-12350 GCA_036401435.1 Acidobacteriaceae bacterium
ATGACACAGCACCACCCGCCCATATCTCTTCCACACGCGCGCGGCCTCGCACAGGGCCAGCACCACGCTCACCCCAGCTTTGCTCCTGCTTCCCGGGAGTTAGGCTCGCAGAACTGCAGCATTGCGCAGCTACCCTCGCCAATAGAGAATGAAGACATGAAACGCGTGCGGTACGGAAAATATGAAGGCGGACTGGCCGACGAGTTGAGCATGGAAGACCTGCTTAAAGCGCTCTCCGATTACCTGCTCGATTCCGGATTTCGCAACCCCAGGATGCAGTTCCAGGACCTTGACAAGACCATGGCCGACCTCAAGGAGGCGCTGCGCCGCGCCATGGAATCGGGTGAGCTCTTCGACGAGGAAACGCAGCAGAAGATCGATGAACTCGCAGCCGAGGGCGGCATGGATGCCCTGCTCGAGCAGGTGATGGACCGGATGCAGCAGGAGAACTACATCCAGAGCCAGGGCACTCCCGGCGAAGAGTCCGGAGAAAGCGGCCAGGGCGGTGCCGGCGACGGCGAGGCGCGTTTCGAGGTGACCGACAAGAGCCTGGATTTCCTCGGGTTCAATACGTTGCGCGACCTGCTCGGCTCGCTCGGCAAGTCAAGCATGGGCCGCCACGATACCCGCCATTACGCCACCGGCGTCGAGGCCAGCGGAGGCACCAAGGCCTACGAGTTTGGTGACACCCTCAACCTCGACACCACCGCGACCCTTACCTCTGCGATCGCCCGCCAGGGCATCGGCCTGCCCCTCGAACTCGAATACAGCGACCTGCAGGTCCATCAATCCGAGTATCAAAGCTCGTGTGCCACGGTGGTCATGCTGGACTGCTCGCACTCCATGATTCTCTACGGAGAGGATCGCTTCACTCCCGCCAAGCGCGTGGCCATGGCCCTATCGCACCTCATCCGCACCCAATACCCCGGCGACTCGCTCTCCCTGGTACTCTTTCATGACTCGGCAGAGGAGCTTCCCATCTCCCAGTTGCCGCGCGTCAAGGTCGGCCCGCACTACACCAACACTCGTGAGGGCCTGCGCCTCTCTCGACGCATCCTCGAGCGTCAACGCAAGGACATGAAACAGATCATCATGATCACCGACGGCAAGCCTTCTGCCCTCACGCTGCCTGATGGCCGAATCTACAAGAATGCCTTCGGACTCGACCCGCTCGTGGTCTCTGAAACGCTCGATGAGGTGAACCGCTGCAAGCGATCAAACGTGGTCATCAACACCTTCATGCTGGCCTCCGACTTCGGCCTGATGCAGTTTGTGCAGAAGGTGACCCAGATGTGCCGCGGCAAGGCCTACTTCACCACGCCCGAAACCCTGGGCGAGTACTTGCTCATGGATTACATGCAACACAAGATGCGCACCGTGCACTAGGGCTTAGGAGGATCGCCTCGAAGTATCCGCGCGACGCTTAAGCGCGGAGTCTCCGGCGCGCGCATTGTGTGGTCTTTGGAAGCCAGGAGGCGCCGCGGTTTTCTCTCCACGGCCCTCCAGAACAGGCGCTCTGCCCGTCTCCAAGCCCCTTCCAACCCGTCCGCTCAGGCCGTCGTCCGCTCCAGCCGCGAGCGCAGGTGGCCCGCCAACTCGGCCACAGTCTGCAGCTTCTCCGTCAGGTGCGCCGAGATGAGCGGCTCAGCCAGGGCGAGCTGCGCATGCAGCAGCAGCCCCGTCACCATGTCCCGCAGTTCGTTCTCGATCGCGGTCGTTGCTGCCCGCATGGCTCTCGCCTGCTCCTGCTCCCGGCGCTGCAGTGCCGCTCTCACTTCACGGATAAGCCGATTTGTGCCTGAGATCGCGAAATTGATCTGCAGCGGGATAGCCAGGCCTGCCTGCTTCCACAGCAGGTCCGCCGCCTCGGGGCTCGACTCAGCGATAGGCTCATCAATCACCACGAGGCTGTACTCGCGATGACGCAGGGCCGCCAGCCCTTCGCGCCGGCCCGGCGCCACTTCCACCGGGAAGCCCAGCTGCTTGGACAAAGTTGCCGCGCAGTGCTCCGCGCCGGAGATCGCCGTGATAATCAAAGCACTCTGCATAACGCTTCTTCCTTCTTCCGGCTCATGGAAGCCGGCCCTCCCGCTGGTCTCTTCGGCCGATTCTCCGCCCCATCCTGACCTCTGCCCGGCCGCAGACCCGCGCGCCCTACGCCCCCAGCATGCTGTCCGCGATGTTGTACTCCTTCAGCTTGCGGTAGAGGGTGGTCTTGCCAATACCCAGCAATCGCGCCGCCTGCAGCTTGTCACCCTTCAAGCGGCGGATCGTATCGAGAATCGCCTGCTTTTCCATCTCTGCCAGCGAGGTGACTCCAGGCTCTGCGGTCGCAGCCGCGGCTTCAAGCGTCTGCCGCAAAGGGACCGTCAGCCGCCGCTGGTGCATGCGGAAGTCCTGCAGCTGCGTGGGCAGATCGCCCAGCTGCACGGTCGTCCCGGACGCAAAGGAACAGGCCCTCTCCAGCGCATTCTCGAGCTCGCGTACGTTGCCCGGCCAGTCATAATCAGCCAACACCCGCAGCGCCTCATCGCCCAGCTCAAAGCGCTTGCCGTACTCCTTGCCAATGCGATCCAGGAAGTGTGCCGTCAGCAGAGGAATGTCCTGGCGCCGCTCCCTGAGGGGCGGAATCTTGAGCGAAACCACGTTCAGCCGGTAGTACAGGTCCTTGCGGAAACGTCCCTGCTCGACCATGGACGTCAGGTCCCGATTCGTAGCCGCCAGAATACGCGCACGGATGGATACGCGCTGGGTGGCGCCTACGGGTTTTACCTCCCGATCCTGCAGCGCCCGCAGCAGCTTCACCTGCAGGTCCATCGGCAGCTCTCCTACCTCATCCAGAAAGACAGTGCCCTCACCCGCCGCCACCAGCAGCCCGTCCTTGTTGCGGTTGGCACCTGTAAATGCACCCTTCACATAGCCGAACAACTCGCTCTCCACCAGGGTTGGCACCAGCGAACCGCAGTCCACCGGGAGGAACGGCTGCTGAGCATTCGGCCCATTGCCGTGGATGGATCGCGCCACCAGCTCCTTGCCTGTGCCACTCTCCCCCAGGATCATCACCGGGTGGCTGGAGTGGGCTACCTTCGACAGAATGCGGTAGAGCTTGTCCATCTCCGGGCTCTGTCCAATGATCGTGCCCAGGGTCTGCTGCGAACGCAGCCGCTCCCGTAGCCCCCGACTGTCGGAGTTCAGGTTGCGACGAGTCGCCGTGCGCTCAAGGACGGCGGCGAGCTCATCCATCGCGAAGGGTTTGGTCAGGTAATCCGTGGCCCCGGTCCGCATCACCTCCACCGCCGACGTCACGGTGGCAAAGGCCGTCATCACGATCACCGACGTCTCGGACTGCAGCGTCTTTACCTCGTCCAGCAGCTCGATCCCCTCGCCGCTGGGCGATTTCAGATCGAGCAACAGCACGTCCGTGCTGTTCCCGCTCAGGTATTCGCGTGCCGCCTTGGCGCTGCTCACTGCATGCGGCAGAAAACCGCGACTCAACGTGATCTCGCTGATAGCAGAACGGACCGCCGCGTCCTCGTCGACAATCAGGACGTGCATCTTGCCCGGTGCTGCGGACGGTATGGCATTGCTGTAAGTGGCTGCTTGGCTCATTTTGAGAAACCTTCACCCTGACGGAAACTCAGGAAATTCGTACAGGCTCTGGCTCGGTCCTTCGATCGATCGCGCGCGCTGTTCATGGCCGCCTGCAAGGCAGCTTCACCTCGAACGTGGTGCCACGCTTCAGCGCGGAACTGACGCGCACCGACCCGCCGGCACCCTCGACCAGCTCCCGCACAATCGTCAGCCCCAGTCCGTGGTGCGCAACAGCCGGCCACTTGCGCGCCTCCTTCTTGCTGGTATAGCCGGCTTGGAAGATCTGTCCCAGCGCATGCGCCGGGATACCGCTGCCCGTGTCCTGCACCGTGATAACTGCGCACGGCTCCGCGCCGGGGCAGCGGCGCACCGAGATGGCCACCCGGCCGCCCCCCGGCATCGCATCGCTCGCATTCTGCACCAGGTTGATCAGGACCCGCGTCAACTCTTCGCCCCGCAGGGCCAGCGGGCCAAGGCCTCGCTCAAAGGACACCTGCAGCCCCACTCCAGGCCCCGCCACCGCTGCCAGCAGCTGCTCGCAGCTCTTCACCATCGCGCCCGCATCGTTCCACTCCTGCCCATCGCTCCTCAGCGGGGTGGCCGGCAGCCGGGGACGAAGCGGTTCGCGTACGCAGACCGGCGCAGCATCTGCCGGCAGCGCACCTACCATCCGTTCCACCAGGCTGCCCAGCACGTGGTTCAGCATCCTCAGGTCATTTGCAAAGTGTTTGTGTTCCTCCGCCAGCACGCCTGGCTCACCCAGCAGCGTCGAGAAGAACTCGAGCGACGTCATCAGGTTCCGCGCATCATGCGCCAGCCCGTCCTGCATGCCTGCGTGGGCCCCACCCTCGAGCTCCGACGGCCGGCGCAGCCTGCCTATGTCGTGCGGTACCTGTTCCAGGTCCAACGCCCCATCCGGGCCGCTCATCGCTCCCGAAGGAGCGCGAAAGGGCAGCAGCTTGTTGGCTGTCTGCTTCTGAAGAGAATCGGAAGACTCCATTACGCTCTCCTTATCAAAGGACTTGGCTGCCGCCTGAACCTGGAAGCACGCTTGGGGCCAGTGCGTCCCAGGACTGCACAAGTCCATGGGAATGATCGACTTAGGATCGAAAACCATGAGTCGCCCCGCTACCCTCCCATGGTGCCCGCTTGTCCCGAAAGGAAGCCCAACCAGGCTTTTCCGCGCCTCCTCCGTTTAGAATGAACAACTTAGATTTCTAATCCCGGATTGGTACCAGCTCTCAATTTCCCGAAATGGATTAGACCGGCCCGTACAATAAGGCTCATGACCCAGCATGCGACCCCATTTTTCCGCGCCGCCGGGCGTGCTCCCCATCTTCTTCGTCCTTTTTCCCTGATTCCCGATTACGTCAGTACCCCGGAAGCTTCCGTGCTCATCGAGATGGGACAGACGCGCGTGCTCTGTAACGCCACCGTCGAGCAGGGAGTTCCTGCCTGGCTGCGCAACAGCGGCCGTGGCTGGGTCACGGCCGAATACGGCATGTTGCCCCGCGCCACCCTTACCCGCACCGCGCGAGAGTCGGAGCGCGGCAAGGTGGGCGGCCGCACCCATGAGATCCAGCGCCTCATCGGCCGGTCGCTGCGCGCGGCCGTCGACCTCCACGCCCTCGGGGAGCGGACCATCATCCTCGACTGCGATGTGCTGCAGGCCGACGGAGGCACCCGCACCGCGGCCATCACCGGCGCCTGCGCCGCGCTCGCGCTCGCCCTGCAGCGCCTGGTCGCCGCCGGAACCCTCAAGCGCTCCCCGCTCCTGCAACTGGTCGCGGCCACCAGCGCCGGCATCGTCGAAGACACCACGCTGCTCGACCTCGCCTACGAAGAAGACTCCCAGGCCGAGGTCGACATGAACGTGGTCATGGGGGAGGATGGTGGCCTGATCGAGGTGCAGGCCACCGCAGAGAAGCGCGCCTTCCCGCGCCGGCGCATGCTCGAGATGATGGATTATGCCGAGCAGGGCATCCGCGAGTTGCTCACAGCCCAGCGTGCCCTGTTAAAGCCTGCTTAGCAGTTGCGTCCTGCGCCCGCCGCCACGCATCCACCTACATAGACCCCGCGACGCTTTCAGGCCTGCCACACACGTACCATGGTTCCCAAGAAACCCCAGGAGAAGAACGATGTTGATCAAGCTCACCCCCGGCAAGCTGGCCGGACTCAAGGCCGTTTCCAATGAGAGCGGCGTCATCGCCGCCGCGGCCATGGACCAGCGCGGCTCGCTGCAAAAGTCCCTGGCCAAGGAAAAGGGCGTCTCCAGCGTCCCCGACTCGATGATTGAAGACTTCAAGTCCATGGTGACCGATACGCTCACCCAGCATGCTTCGGCCATCCTGCTTGACCCGGAGTTCGGTCTGCCCGCCACCCACAAACGGCATGGCCGCGGCCTGCTGCTGGCCTATGAAAAGACCGGCTACGACGCCGACACACCGGGCCGCCTGCCTGACCTCCTCAACAACTGGTCCGTCCGCCGCCTCCAGGAGGCTGGCGCCGATTGCATCAAGATCCTGCTCTACTACACCCCGTACGAGACCACAGAGATCAATGACCAGAAGCACGCCTTCATAGAGCGCGTGGGCGATGAGTGTCGGGCGCACGATATCCCCTTCTTCCTCGAGTTCGTCGGCTACGACGTACACGGCGAGGACGAGAAGGGTCTGGCCTACGCCAAGCGCAAACCGGCCATCGTGACCGGCTCCATGGAAGAGTTTGGCAAGGACAAGTACAACGTCGACGTCCTGAAGGTAGAGGTGCCCGTCCAGATGAAGTTTGTCTCCGGCACCACGGCCTTCACCGGGGAGCAGGCGTACACGCGCGAAGAGGCGCTTGAGCACTTCCGCAGCGCAGCCTCCTCCACCCACAAGCCCTTCATCTACCTCTCGGCCGGAGTCACCAACGCGATCTTTATCGAGACCCTGCAGCTCGCAGCCGAAAGTGGCACCACCTTCAACGGCGTTCTCTGCGGCCGCGCCACCTGGTCGGACGGCGTCGCCATCTTCGCCAAGCAAGGAGAAGCTGCGTTCGCCCGGTGGCTCAACACCCAGGGCGTCGAGAATATCCAGAACGTGAACAAGGCGCTTGAAGCCGCGAGTTCGTGGCACGACAAGGTCGAGGTAAACGCCTAGCGCGCCTGTCGTCGACGCCCTGTTTTCCTGCGGCCGGGCCGCGAGGAGAGCGGCTCCGGGCAGCATTCGGGAAAAACCCTCATGGCGATCGCTGACGATCTGGAGCAGATAGCAAGGCAGGAGCGCGAGCTGCAGTTCGTGCGCTTCGACCATGAGATCGCGTGGCGTCTCGGCCTCACGCTCCGCGACCTGGCGGTCGTGCGCGGTCACAGGGTGGTCATCGACGTGCGGCGCTTTGGTCAGCAGCTGTTCTTGTCTGCTCTCGAGCAAACAACGCCCGACAACCTCGAGTGGGTACGGCGCAAGACCAACACCGTGGCGCGTCTGCTGCGCTCGTCGTATGCCGTCGGCCTCTCCCTCGAGCAAAAGCAATCCACCCTGTCTGCCAAGTACGCCCTCGCCGCTGCGGACTACGTCTCGCACGGCGGCAGCTTCCCCCTGGCGGTCGTCGGCGCAGGCGTTCTGGGGGCCGTAACTGTCTCAGGACTCGACCAGCGCGCAGATCACGAACTGGTCGTCGAGGCGTTGTGCCTGTGCCTCGGCAAGAGCTACGAGGAGCTGAAGCTCGCATCGCCGGATGAGCAAGCCTGAACTTCGTGGAAAGGTGTCAAGACACGCAACCACTCTCTTGAGCGCGTCGCGAAAACGTCTCACGACTCACCCTTTGCGCGACACCTGCCTGGCCGCCACGCTGGTACCCTGTCCTCCATGCACCTTCAGGTGACCCGACTGCTGCTGGCGTCGCTATTCTGGTGCTCTGTCACGCTGTTCGGCCAGGCGACTACCGCTGACAAGGACCAGGACAAAGACGCGGCGGCCATCCTCGAAATCGCCGGCGCCACCAGCAGCAGCTTTACCGGCGGCGGCTCCAGCTTCGGCCCGAGCCTCGCCGTCGAAGTGACACCGATAGAAAACTGGTTGGAACTAGAGATGGGCGTCACACCTTTCTCCCGGCGTCATCACCCAACAGAATGGGACACCGATCTGTTGTTCAAGAAGCCTTGGGACCTCTCAAGAAAATACGAGTTCATGGCAGGCGCAGGCCCGGAGTGGGTCTATTCGAGAGAACCCGGCGCGCGAGGAAACTCGATTGCCGCACAGGCGGCGCTCGATCTGATGTACTGGCCGGGGTCAAAGCGGCGCTTCGGCGCCTTCCTTGAGCCAAGCTACGATTACAACTTCATGCGCGGGCATGAAGAGTCATTCGGAGTGACTGGCGGTCTGTTAATCGCCATCGGTAGCCGGTAGAGGGTCTGCAACAGCCCACCGCCGTACACGCGGCTCTTCTGAAGAAGAGTTGACGCCTCCAACGCACAGCAGCCAACCCCGTCCCTTAGCACGCACTCTCCCTTAGCTATGGCAGGCCGCGTCCGCATCGGCATCTCCGGGTGGAACTACAAGCCCTGGCGCGGCATCTTCTATCCACCCGGGCTGCCCCAGAAAAAAGAGCTGCACTTCGCCGCATCCCAGTTCTCCAGCATCGAGATCAACGGCACCTTCTACTCGCTCAAGCGACCCTCCAGCTTCGCGCACTGGGTCGAGCAGACGCCCGAGGATTTCGTCTTCGCCGTCAAGGGCTCCCGCTATCTCACCCACATGCTGCGCCTGCGCACCATTGAGCAGCCCCTGGCCAACCTCTTCGCCTCTGGCCTGCTGCGCCTCGTGCCCAAGTTCGGACCCATGCTCTGGCAGTTCCCTCCCAACTTCCAGTTCAACCCCGCCACGGCCATGCTGCTCGAAAGCTTCTTTCAGTTGCTCCCGCATAACACCGACGCAGCGGCCACCCTTGCCGCCAGGCACGACGCCCGCATGGAGGGTCGCGCATGGACCGATGCGCCTCCGAACCGGCCGCTGCGACACGCCATCGAGATACGACACCAGAGCTTCACCTGCAGTGACTTCGTCGCGCTCCTTCGCCGCTACAACGTCGCCTTGGTATGCGCCGACACGGTGGAGTGGCCCCGACTCATGGATGTCACGGCTGACTTCTGCTACTGCCGCCTGCACGGCTCTGAGGTGCTCTACACCAGCGGATACAGCGATGCCGATCTCGATGTATGGGCCAACCGCGTCGCCTCCTGGGCTCGCGGGGGCGAAGTCGCGGATGGAGATCACGCCAGCCCTACACCCGCCCGCAAGCTTTCGCAGCGTGACGTTTATGTCTACTTCGACAATGACGTCAAGGTGCACGCGCCCGACGACGCCCACCGGCTCCATCAGCGCGTCGAGCGCCTGCTGACATCCTAGCGGCTACTGCAGCTTGGCCTGTCCATACTCAAGCAGCGTCACAAGCAGCACTCCGCCCATCACGTTCCCGGCCGTCGCCGGCAACAGCCAGCCAAAGAACTGGACGAAGTGCAGCTGCCCATGCAACACCGCGCTCAACATCTCGCCGCTGGTCGCGATGCAGTGCGCGAAATGTCCCAATCCGACGATGAACGTCATCGACCAGATCAGCATCACCGAGCCCGTGATCGAGTGACTCGCGCTCACCAGCCACGCCACGCTCGCGATAATCCAGCCTCCCACCACCCCGCTCCAGAAGGCATGGCTTGCCCCGACCGCCTGCGCCTCGACGCCCATGCGCGTCAGCTCCGTCACATACTCCGGGCGCAGCGCACCCGTCTTCACGGCGAGCAGCGCAAACAGCAGCGCGCCCAGGATGTTCGCCGGGTACACGATCGACCACAGCCGCAGCGTGCTGAGGTAGTGCCGCCTCTCCGCCAGCATCAGCGCCACCGGGTACAGCGTGTTCTCGGTAAAGAGCTGGCTGCGCCCCAGGATCACCACCATGAATCCCAGCGGATAGAAAAAGAAAGACACCACCTGGCCCGCGGGAGTCTTCCCGATCATCGAGAGCAGGATCGAGACACTCAACCCGGTGAGCCCCATCAGCAGGCCCCCGGCAATGCCTGAGATGGCCAGCGGCACAGCCTTGCGAACCAGCTCCACACGCGCGTTCTGCGCCACCTGGTCGTAGATCTCTTTCGCAGTAGGCCGGTCCAGATCGCGCTGGGCGGAGCCGCTGTCCTGTTCCCCCCGTACGCCAATCTGTATCACTGGAAGTGGCATGTATTGCTCCTGGGCAATCCTTGGTTCGCGATCGTCCTACAGCGCCACGCGGGCGTGCTCGCCCACCTTCGTCTTGCCCCCGCTCACCGCCCGCGCCAGTATCTTGGCGCTGCGCACAATCGCGCTCGAGGGCGCATCCCAGTACTCCGCCTCCTCCACCTTCACCTTCAGCACCCGGATCTCAGGATCGTCCTTGCCTGCCGGGAACCATGCCTTGTAGCTCGGGTTCCACAGCGTCTCGATCAACTCGCGGTCCGCGCTCAGACTGGCTCGCCCGCGGACTGCCAGAAAGGCGTGCTTGGCGTCCACGTAGGTCAGGCTCGCCTCCGCGTCCTGCTGTATCTCCTCCACCTTGCCCGAGTGCGCAGGCGTCAGGAAGAGCAGTTCCCCTTCAAAGCGTCCCTGGTGCGTCGCCATGGGCCGACTATGCAGCGTGCCCGCCGCCGTAATCGTCGTGAGCATCGCCATCTGGATGTCCTTGATCAACTCGCCAATCTTTGCCAGGCCTTCTTCCCTGCTCAATACCGGAACCTCTTCACTCATGCCTCGGTCTCCTCCTGCCTCACTCTACGATGCGCAAAGTGCCGACGCGACCTGCCGCGCCCGCCAACCCGCGTGCATCCCACTCGCAGTCGCAAACCCTCACGCCCCGCCTTGGCCGGCATGCAACTCGTCGACAGCGTCACGTGGCAGCAGCACCGTCGCAGTCGTCCATTTCCCGCCCTCTCCCGGCTCCGTCACCAGGCTGATCGATCCCCCATGCTTCTCCACAATCCCCTTTGAAACCCATAGCCCCAGCCCGGTGCCGTGCGCGCCCTTGGTGCTGAAGAATGGCTGGAAGAGGCGCTCGGCCTTCTCCTCTGCCAAGCCCACTCCGTTGTCGCAGACTACAAACTCCACCATCTCGCTCATCGTTCCGCCGGCGCTGGCGCCCGTCTCCCGGCGCTGCCCCGCCACCTGCTTGGCCGACAGGCACACCGTCCCTCCGCGAGAGACAGCATCGATCGCATTGCCCACCAGGTTGATCAGCACCTGCCGGATCTCACCCCTGTTCGCGGTGAGAACAACGTTCTTCTCCGCAGTCAGCTCCACGCGCACCGCACGCGCCGTCAGCCGCGTCGAAAAGAGCCGCAGCACGTCTTCAAGAATGCTCCGCCCATCAATCTCGGTGGGCGTCGCAGGGTCGCGGTAAAACTGCAGCGTCTGCTTGGTGATCGTTGACACCCGCTCCAGCTCGTTCTCGCTCATGTCCAGGTAGGCCAGGGCACGCGGGTTCTCCTGGCTCTCGAGCCGCGCTAGGAAGATCAGGTTGATCAGCGACTCCAGCGGGTTGTTGATTTCGTGCGCTATGGACGCCATCATCCTGCCGCTTACCGCCAGGGTCTCGGCCGTCCGCAGCGCTTCTTCATGCAGCTTCTGCTCCTGCAAATCCGTCGCCGTGCCCAACCACTCCACGCACGGCTCCCCGTCGCGCGCAAGGCTGCCCAGCAGCGGCACCATGCGCACCAGTTGCCACCGGTAGCCGCCTCCGTCACGACGCATCATCCTGCACTCGCAGCTGAACGACGTGTGTCTCGCGAGAGACCGCTCCCACGACGCAGCGCAGCCGGCACGCTCATCAGGATGAATCAGGCCCGGGTCGAGCCAGGTACGCGTCTTTGGCGGCACGTGTTCCAGCCACGCCTTGTTCGTGTAGGTCAGCTCTCCGTCCGGCGCGCTGATCCAGACCATCTGCGGCAGCGCGTTGATCACGTGCAGAAAGCGTGCTTCGCTCTCACGAAAGCTCTGCTCTACGTGCCTTCTCCGGGCATGCTCGTCTGCCTCTTTCAGGGCGCGCTTCACCGCCGGTACCAGGCGCTCCATCCGCTGCTTCAGCACGTAATCGGTCGCGCCCCGCTGCAGGCTCTCAATCGCGACTTCTTCACCCACCCGCCCGGAAATAAAGACGAACGGCAGGTGCGGATCAAGAGCACGCGCTGCCTCGAGCGCCGCCAGTCCATCAAAGTCCGGCAGCGCATAATCCGCCAGGATCAGGTCATACTGCCGCGCCCCTAGCTGGCCGTAGTAGCTCGCCCGGTCATGCGCTGGATACATCTCCAGCGGCAGCCCTGCCCTCTCCAGTCGGTTGGCCACGAGCTCCGCGTCCTGCGGACTGTCTTCAAGCAGTAGTACCCGCACCTTTGCCTGCTCTCCCGCTTCATCCATGCCGCACCACGCGCGCGCTCCCCGGCGGCGGCTCATTCCAGACAGCCCAGAAGGTGCCCAGGTCCTGAATTGCCTGCACAAAGGCGCGAAACTCCACCGGCTTCACCACGTACGCGTTCACACCCAGCCGGTACCCGCTCACCACATCCCGCTCTTCCCGCGAAGAGGTCAGCAGCACCACCGGGGTTTGCCTCGTCCCTTCGTTCGCCCGCACCATCTGCAGCAGCTCCAGGCCATCTACCTTTGGCAGCTTCAGATCCAGCAGCACCACCGCCGGATTCCCCGGCAGGCGATCTGCGTAGGCACCTGTACGGAAGAGATACTCGGCCGCCTCCGCCCCAT
>DASWUY010000130.1:0-5952 GCA_036401435.1 Acidobacteriaceae bacterium
TGCGCATCGTCCAGATCTCCGACTTCCACTACGCCTCCTTTACTGAGCCCTTCTACCTTCGCCGTGTCGTCGAGCGCGTCAACGCCCTCGCCCCCGACATGGTCCTGCTCACCGGCGACTTCATCAGCATGGCGCCGGTCCGCAAGGAGCGCGCCGAAGACTTTGCTCCACTCTGCGCCGCCATCCTCGGCGGCCTCACCTGCCCTCTCCGCTACGGCGTCCTCGGCAATCACGACTGGATGGTCAACGGGCAGATGGTTGTTGAGTCGCTCCACTCCGTCGGTATCCGCATCCTTTCAAGTGAGTACCTGCCGCTTGAGCGTGAAGGCCGCCGCCTCTGGCTTGGCGGCCTGGCCGACGCACTCAGCCAGGAGTTCGACATCCGCAAGGCTGTCCCGCCTCGCGCCCTGGCCGACAAGGAGCCCGTCATCCTCATGGGCCATGAGCCGGACACCCTCGACGCCGTCGCCCGCTTCGGCCCCGACCTCATGCTCTCCGGCCACACCCACGGCGGCCAGGTCCGCCTACCCTTCCTGCCTCCCATGTTCCTGCCCACCCTGGGCCAGAACTACATCGCCGGACACTTCACTCGCGGCCGCACCCAGCTTTATGTCAACCGCGGCATCGGCGCCGTCGGCCTGCCCTTCCGCTTCAACTGCCCCTCCGAGATCACCGAGATCACGCTCCAGCCAGCCTGAGAGCAGCTATACTGGGGAGGCTCGCCCGCCTCGCCTTATGCCCAGGCGCCGCCGGCACAGCGTCTGAAAGCCAAAAGGTCAACCACACTTCATGATCCGCATCCTGCAACAGAACAACCGCGTCATCAAGGGCGTCTTCATCGTCATCATCTCCTTCGCCTGCATCGCGATGGTGGTCACGCTCGTGCCCGGTATCTTCTCCGACGCGACCGCCGCCGCAGGCACCTACGCCACGGTGCGCGGCAGCAACGTCTTCACCCGCATCTTCACGCCCAATATTGAGATCCAGACCGCCGACGTCCAGCAGATGACCCTCGCCATGCTCCGTCGCAACCAGGTGCCCGATGCGCAGATGCCCATCTACGCGTCCCTCTACATGCCGCGCATCGGCCAGGGCATGATCCAGCACGAGATCGAACTCGCAGAGGCCAACCGCCTCGGGCTCTCGGTCAGCGATGAGGCCGTGCGCCGCTTCCTGCACACCGGCCCGCTCGGCCAGGCGCTCTTCCCCGGCGGCCAGTACATCGGCGACCAGCAGTATGCGCAGCTCGTCCAGTCCAACTTCAACATGTCCCGCGAACGCTTCGAATCCGAGGTCAAGAAGGAGATTGAAGAGAACCGCCTGCGCGACCTCGTCACCGGCGGCGTCTCCGTCTCGGACGATGAGGTGCGTGCCAGCTACCGCACCCAGGCCACGCGCATCAAGTTTGACTACGCCGTCGTGAGCGCCGACGACATCCGCAAGCAGATCAACCCCACCGACGCAGACCTCCAGACCTACTTCAAGCAGAATGGGCCGAAATACGCCCAGGCCATGCCCGAGACCCGCAAGGTGCAGTACATCGCCTTCGGCGCCAACGCCGCCCCCGGCGGGACCCCTCAGGTCGCCGATGCCGAGGCCCAGCAGTACTATCAGCAGCACCCGCAAGAATTTCACGTCGACGACCAGGTGCGCGTCAAGCACATCCTGATCAAGGCCGACGCAGCCGGTGGCGCGCAGGCCGATACCGCAGCGAAGGCCAAGGCCCAGGGCATCCTCGACCAGCTGCACAAGGGCGGGGACTTCGCCAAGCTGGCCCGCGAAAACTCCGATGACCCCGGCTCCAAGGAGCAGGGTGGCGAGCTCGGCCCGCTCAAGCGCAATCAGACCGTGCCGGAGTTTGACGCGGCCGCCTTCTCCCTGCCCGTCGGTCAGGTCTCCAACCTGGTGCACACCAAGTTCGGCTACCACATCCTTGAAGTGGAGGATAAGCAGGTCGCCCACACTCGCGCCTTTGATGGCGAGGTCAAGACCCAAATCCTCGCCCGGCTGACCCAGCAGAAGGAGGCCCAGCAGCAGCAGAACTTTGCCCAGCAGCTGGCCGCCGAGGCGCAGAAGAACGGCCTCGACAAGACTGCTGCCGCGCATCACCTCCAGGTCGCGACCACCGACTACCTCCCGCAGGAGGGCGTCATCCCGGCGCTCGCCGACAGCTCCAGGCTCATGGCCCAGGCCTTCACCGCGAGCAAGGGCAGCGCGCCCCAGGTCGCCTCCACTGGCGACGGCTTTGCCGTCTTCTCCATCGCCGATATCAAGGCCGCGCACGCTCCTGACTTTGCTGCCTACAAGGACCACATCCTGGGCGACTACCGCGAGGAGAAGACCCCCCAGTTCCTGGCCGCGAAGACAGCAGATCTGGCCAACAAGGCCAAGCTCGAAGGCGACCTTGCCCGAGCAGCCAAGGAAGTAGGCGCGACGGTCAAGACCAGCGACCTGGTCGGGCGTGAGGCGCAGGTGCCCGAGCTCGGTGCGCTCGCAACCACCGCCCCGCAGCTCTTTTCGCTCAACGTGGGCCAGGTCTCCGGGCCCATCAACAGCGGCCGCACCGGCGTCGTCGCGAGAATCGTCGACAAGCAGGAGCCCAGCGCAGACGACGTCGCAAAGCACCTCGAGCAGGCCCGTGAGGAGATGCTTAACCAGCGCCGCGAAGAGGTCTTCGCTGTCTTCGTCACCACGCTCACTGATACCTACCAGAGGCAGGGCCGGATCGTCCTCAACAAGACTGCCCAGCCCGGCATGCCCGGCGCGCCCGGGACACCCGGACAGTAGCGCAGGCCAGCACAAGCAACCACCACCCGCCGCAGGGCTTCTTCTTAAAAGCGGCGGGTTTTTCTCGCCCCCGGCCCGCCCCAGGAAACCCCCCCGACATGCCGTTTGAACGCTCCTCCGGACTCCTGCTCCACGTCACCTCCCTGCCCAGCGTCGGTGGTATCGGCGATCTAGGCCCTGCCGCCTACGCCTTCGCCAACTTCCTTGCCTCTGCCGGCCAGCGTATCTGGCAGGTACTGCCGCTCAACCCTGTCGGGTATGGCAACTCGCCCTACGGCGCGCTCTCGGCCTTCGCCGGCAACCCGCTCCTGGTCAGCCTCGAGGTGCTCGCGGATTGGGGCTGGCTGTCGCATGACCGTCTGCACGAGAGCCTTCGCGAGCTGCCCGGCGCGAGCGGGCCGGTCGACTATGAAGCCGTCACCCGCATCAAGCAACCGCTGCTCGAAGAGGCCGCGCTCTCCTTCCTCCAGCATCGAACAGAGCCGCGACACGCCCAGCAGGCGGCCCGCTTTGAGGCCTATTGCGCCAGGCAGCAGGCCTGGCTCGATGACTACGCCGCTTACACCGTTTTGCGCCGCAGCCACGACTACAGTGTTTGGACCGACTGGCCTGCCGAGTATGCCCGCCGCCAGCCCGAAGCCATGCGCCGGCTGCGAGCCGAGCGCGCCGACGAGCTCGATGTCGTCAAGGCCATCCAGTTCGCCTTTGACGAGCAGTGGACGCATCTGCGCACCTACTGCGAGGCGCGCAAGATCAAGCTGATGGGCGACATCGCCATCTTTGTCAGCTACGACAGCGCCGACGTGTGGACCCATCCCGACATCTTCGAGCTGCGCGAAGACCTCACGCCCATCCATGTCTCCGGTGTGCCGCCGGACTACTTCAGCGCCACCGGCCAGCGCTGGGGCAATCCCCTCTACCGCTGGGACAAGCTCGCGGCTTCGGGTTTTGACTGGTGGGTGGCGCGGGTCCGTCGTGCCACCGAAATCTACGACATGGTCCGCCTCGATCACTTCCGCGGCTTTGAGGCCTTCTGGTCCATCCCCGGCGAGGACGAAACAGCGCAGCATGGCCACTGGGTCAAGGCCCCAGGTCACGAGCTCTTCCGCCAGATGGAGAAGGAGCTTGGCACGCTGCCCTTCGTCGCCGAGGACCTGGGCGTCATCACCCAGGAGGTCGATGCGCTCCGCCGCGCCTTCGGCCTGCCTGGCATGCGCATCCTGCAGTTCGGCTTTGGCGACCGCGGCGCCCACACCTACCTGCCTCATCGCTACGAGGCCAACACCGTCGCCTACACCGGGACGCATGACAACGACACCACCCTCGGCTGGTGGCACAACGGTGCCTCCGAGGCCGAAAAGGAAGCGGTCGAAACCTACCTGAAGCCGGGTGCCGATGGTGTCGTCTGGGCCATGATTCGCGCCGCCGCCACCTCTGTTGCGGATATCTGCCTCTTCCCCGTGCAGGATGTGCTGGAACTGGGGTCGGAGGCGCGCATGAACGTGCCGTCCGCAGCACAGGGAAACTGGAGCTGGCGCTGCCCGTCTGAGTTGCTCACGCTCGACGTCGCTGAGAAGCTCTCGGCGCTGGTCACCGTGACCGACCGCGACGGCGTGCCAGTAGACCCCATGCCGACCGACGCTGAGAGTGAGGCGGAGCTGACTGCCCAGTCCGCAACCACCAAGTAGCCGTCAAGGCCGGCGGGCTCAGGGCCTGGCCGGCGGGCTGGGCTGAGGCATCACCTTGCTGGCCACCGTAAAGACCAGCAGGATGGCCAGGATCACCCCCAGCGACACCGGCGTAGGCACGTGCACCCACCGCGCCGCGAGCATCTTGAACGCGACAAAGATCAGGATCAGCGCCAGCCCGTAGTGCAGCAGCCGCAGCTTGTCCAGCACGCCGGCCAGCGCGAAGTAGAGCGAGCGCAGGCCAAGTATGGCAAAGATGTTGGACGTGTAGACAAGAAACGGGTTGCGCGAGATGGCCAGCACGGCCGGAATGGAATCAAGTGCGAAGATTAGGTCCGTCGCCTCCACTGCCAGGATGATCAGCAGGAAGGCAGAGGCCGGCGGCCTGGCGCCCGGGCCGGTCTGCATGCGCCGGCTGAGCCAGCGCAGGGGGCCGGGCTGCGCGTGCGCGGCATCATGGGGTTTGGACCGCAGCAGCCGCACCCCCGCCGCCAGCAGCAGCGCGCCGAAGATCACCTCCACAAAGGCGAAGCGCGCCAGCAGCGCCACGCCCACAAAGATGCACAGGGCGCGCAGCACAATCGCCCCCAGCACGCCCCACAGCAACACCCGCCGCTGCTGTTCCACGTCCAGCTGCAGCGAGCGAAAGAGCAGCAGGAAGACGAACAGGTTATCGACCGAGAGTGAGCCCTCGACCAGGTAGCCCGAGAGAAACTCAAGCCCGTGCTCCGGCCCCTGCGTGTGCGACAGAAAGATCGCAAAGCAGAAAGCCGCTGCGGCCACGATCGCCGTCCACGACCAGGCCGTGCGCAGGGAGACCCTCCTGCTGCCCTGCAGCAGCACCAGGTCCACAAACAGCAGCCCCGCCACCACCGCGTGAAAGCTGATCCAGAAGGAGAACGAGGCGCCGGCGATCATCGGAGTAGTCTTCCTCGCTGCTACCCAGGTCTGCCGGGCAAGCCTGCGTCTTTACCGCGCCTGCTGCACAAGCCGGTCGGCACCTGCCCAACCAGCCTGTCTGCGGCGCGTAGCTATCGCTGGTCCAGCAAGCGGATCGTCTCAAGCAGCGTGCTGCCCGCTATCGTCAGGCTCTTCGCGCTCAGCTTGTCCAGCGTGTCCTTGCTGGTGTGGTGAAAGGTGCCTGGCCCACCTGGATCAGAAGCCGGCCCGTAGTCGATGTCGACCAGGTCCGCGCAGGGAACGCCTCGCTTCGCGAAAGGCTTGTGGTCGTCCTCGATCGTGTTGTTCTTGGCGAAGAAGTACTTCCCGTACCCCTCGCTGTCCGCCGCCTTCTTCACCAGGTCCAGCAGCCAGGGTGTCGAGTACCCGTCCCGGTCGATGTTCAGGTCCTTGTCTCCCAGCATGTCCGTCAGCAGCAGAGCCTTGATGCGCTTCAGCGTCCCGTCCGCCGCCCATTTGGCCGCGAGGTGCCGGCTGCCGTAGAGCGAGTCAGCATCGGTCCACTGCGCGTTCACCG
>DASWUY010000131.1:0-5488 GCA_036401435.1 Acidobacteriaceae bacterium
CCTGGCCGTCTCCATGGCTGCCGCGCGGGTGTCTGCGCTGGCGCTCAACATGCCGCTCTACCGATACCTGGGAGGGGTGAATGCGTCCATCCTGCCCACTCCCATGATGAACATCCTGAATGGCGGGGCGCACGCTGACAACAATGTCGACTTCCAGGAGTTCATGGTCATGCCGGTCGGGGCGGAGCGTTTTTCAGACGCTCTCCGCTGGGGCACCGAAGTCTTTCACACCCTCAAGGGCGTACTAAAGAAGAAGGGCTACAGCACCGCAGTCGGCGACGAAGGCGGCTTCGCTCCTTCCCTGCAGTCGAACGAGGAGGCCATTGAGCTGATCCTCCAGTCCATCGAACTGGCCGGCTACAAGCCCGGGGAAGAGATCGCGATTGCACTCGACCCGGCGGCCAGCGAGTTTTACGACAAGAGCACCGGGAGGTATCTCTTCAAGAAGTCGGATCGACGCGAGATGACGAGTGAAGAGATGTCGCACTACTGGCAGAGTTGGACCCGTCAGTACCCCATCATTTCGCTCGAAGACGGCCTGGCAGAGAATGACTGGGAGGGCTGGAAGTACCTTAGCGAGTTGATTGGCGGGCAGATCCAGCTGGTAGGAGACGATCTTTTTGTCACCAATACAGAGCGCCTGCAGCAGGGAATCGACGAGGGCGTCGCCAACTCCATCCTGATCAAGGTCAACCAGATCGGCACTGTTAGCGAAACGCTCGAGGCTATCGAGCTGGGTCGCCGCTACGGTTATACGTCCATCATTTCGCACCGCTCCGGCGAGACAGAGGATACCTTTATTGCGGACTTGGCTGTCGGCACCGGAGCCGGCCAGATCAAGACCGGCTCGGCGTCCCGCACCGACCGGATTGCCAAGTACAACCAGCTGCTGCGTATTGAAGAAGAGCTGGGGCAGACGGCCGAGTTCCTGGGCCTGGAAGCCGTCAACTATGGAGACTGACCAGGGTCCCCGCCCCAGGCCCCCGTTCCCCACTGACATGGAAGTACACTCACCTCAGGAGAAGTTCTTGCGCATTGTATGGATCAGCATCACCCCGCTCCTTCTTGCGGTTGCCGCCTATGGGCAGGCCGCCAAGCCCTCGACCCCGGCTACGCATAGCCCAACCTCACCCGCGGCCAGCACGACCACAGCAGCAGAGCCGGCACCACCCCTCCATCCCATCACCGACACCCAAGTGCACGAGCTGATGGTGTTGACCGGGACGGACAAGATCAAGCAGCAGCTGACAGAAAACGTGCTGCGGTACTTCCACCAGGCTGCGCCTCCCTTCATGCCCAAGGACGTGGTGGACGACCTGACCGCAAGTCTCGACAAGGCGGACATCAACACTCCCGTGGTCGCGACCTACAAGAAGTACCTGTCCACTGAAGATGCCACCCGCGTCATCGAGTTCTACCGGACGCCTTCAGGGCGGGCGCTGGTCAAGGCCACGCCGCTCATCCTCGGTGAGGCACAGCGTACGGCCATGCAGACCGGCCAGCAGGTGATGCGGGATGTCGTCGAGCGCCACCGACCGGAGATAGAAGCAGCACAGAAGACCTATCAGGCTCAGCATGCGGCACCCACGTCAGGCGGAGCACTCGGCCCGACCATTGCGCCTACCCCGGGCGCGCCTGCCTCAGGACCCAGCCCTAGCGGCTCCACCCCCAGCGGCGCCGGATCCAGCCCTAGCGGCACCGGGCCAAACGGCGGCACGAGCACCCCCGCTCCGGTAAAGCCGGCCACTCCGCCAACGCACTAGCGGCCCCGCGTCAACACAAGGCGGCCGTCGAGCCGCCTTGTGCACACCCTCCGGAGAAAGAAGACCCGCATGTCTGCCCACCGCCGGCCTCTCGTTCTCGCCATCCTGGACGGCTGGGGCTACCGTGCAGAGGTGCAAGCGAACGCCATCGCGCAGGCCCGCACGCCGGTGTACGACGCACTGCTGCGGCAGTACCCCAACACGCTGCTCCACGCCTCAGACCACTATGTAGGGCTGCCGGACGGCCAGATGGGCAACAGCGAGGTGGGCCACCTGAACATCGGTGCCGGCCGCGTGGTCGAGATGGATATCACGCGCATCGACGCGCTGGTCGCAGCCGGCCAGCTTGGCCTCGTGCCTGCTGTCGCAGCCGCCATGGAGCATGCGCGTCAACCCGGAAGGGCCCTGCACCTGGCTGGTCTGCTCTCTGACGGAGGCGTGCATGCGCAGCAGAAGCATCTCTATGCCCTGCTTCGCGTAGCGCGCGAGCAGGGCGTAGAGCGCGTCTTCGTTCACGCATTCATGGATGGACGGGACACCCTGCCCACAAGCGGCGCCGGTTATCTTGAAAGCCTCTTGCAGGTGATGGCCGAGTATGGCGTGGGTCAGCTTGCCTCCGTCTCAGGCCGCTACTACGCCATGGACCGCGACATGCGCTGGGAACGCGAGAAGAAGGCCTTTTACGCGATGGTGGCAGGCACGGCCGAGGGTGGCGCCTACACCGACGCTGTCGCGCGGGTGCGCGAGTGCTACCACAACGGCATCACGGACGAGTTTCTTGTGCCCTTCGTTGTCACCCACCCGGGGCGCCCGGCCGGGCTGATCGCTGCGGGCGACGCCTGCATCCTGTTCAACTACAGGGCCGACCGCGCCCGGCAGATCACGCGGGTGCTGGCCCGGAACAGCGGCCTCACCGTCGACGATGGGCGAGAGCTGCCCGGCATCGCCGAGCAGGACGCTGCCATCCCGCGCCACAGCATCCCTTCGGGCCTGCTCTACGTCACCATGACGCAGTATGACAAGCACTTCTCGTTGCCGCGCATCCTTGAGCCGCAGTCCATGGACAACCTGCTGGCCAACCTGATGGCCCAGGCCAACCTGCGCAACCTGCGCATCGCGGAGACAGAGAAGTACGCGCATGTGACCTACTTCTTCAACGGCGGGATCGAAGTTCCCTTTGCCGGCGAAGACAGGCTGGTGGTGCCTTCGCAGAAGGTAGCCACCTATGACCTGGCGCCGGAGATGAGCGCCTCCGGCATTGCCGATGCCGTCATTGGCGGCATCGCCGACACGGCGTTTGACCTGATCGTGGTCAACTTCGCCAATGCCGATATGGTCGCCCACTCCGGTCTGATGGCGCCGACCATTCGCGGGGTTGAGACGGTAGACGCACAACTGGGGCGCATCTACCAGGCGCTCAGCCAGCGCGGGGGATCGATGCTCATCACTGCCGATCACGGCAATGCGGAGATGATGGTGGACCCTGTCGGCGGCGGACCGCATACCTCGCATACCACCAACCCGGTGCCATGCATCCTTGTAAATGAGGAGTCCGACGCAATTACCCTGCGGCCGGGCGGCTCCCTGCGCGATCTCTCGCCGACCATTCTTGGGCTTCTCGATGTAGAGCAACCTACCCAGATGAGTGGCCACGATCTGCGCCTGCCCCGCGCGTGACCGCGATCAGAACTGTCGCGCGATCTTCGGGTACCAGGTCAGCTGGCCCCAGACCGCGACGTCAGAGTTTGTGCCCGGCAGGTACACGGGCGCCTTCCACTGCTCGTACTGCACCGCGCCCTTGATCTCCAGGTCGTCACTCCAGCGCTTGACGATCTCGCCTTTGAACTCGTCCTGCGTGGTGCCGCCATGCACGCCAAAGGGGCGCGCCTGGATAAAGTCCTTGGCCGCCTTGACCCTGCGATAGGAGACCTCGATGTGTTCGCGAGGGGAGAGATGGTAGCCCACCCACGCCTGTCCTCCCTTGTCTTCGCGGCCGATGGCATCGCCGAAGATCAGCCCCTTGTTGGTGACACCCTGCTGGTGGACAGCCTCGTAGTCAATGAACTCGCCCTTGAAGCTGCGGGAGGTGACAGGGTCGGTCGACGCGCCCTCGACGCGCAGGTCCAGCTTTGGCATGCCGGGCAGGTGCGAGAAGTAAATGCCAGGGCGGATCGCGGCGCGGCGGGGCGCGCTTACAGGGCTCACGTCATCGTGCGAGAAGGAATCGGTGTAGAGGGTAGCCCAGTTCCTAAGCTTGGGCAGACGGTAGGAGAAATCGAACTGCGTGAAGCGGGCGCCTGGATCCCGATTAGAGAACTTGGTGGCGTAATTGGTGTTGGAGAAGCTGAAAAACGAGCGCAGAAAGGTATGCAGGTTCACCGGCTCATGGCCCCGCCCGCCCCAGATCACCGTGCGCTCAAAGCCGAACTCGAGATTCGATGTGGGCTTGAAACTGATCTTCTCTGAGTGCACCCAGGGATGATTCGGGTCAGAGTGGCCCTGCAGCGAGCCGACCAGGAAGTCATAGCGAAAGGGGCCGGTGACGCGCGACAGCAGGGGCACTCGCAGCGGCTCCACGCGGTCGATCTGGAAGGAGTAGATGTTGTCCGCATTGTTGCTCCAGGCAAAGGCGCCGCCCTTTGCCGGGCCCCACCAGTGATCCGTCTTGCCGATGGAGACCTCGTGCCCGATCAGGTGCATGGAGGCAGTTGCCTCCAGCAGGCGAATGTTGTTCACGCTTGAGATAGGTCCGAGCGGAATGGTGTCCTGCACAGGATTGCTCGCGTAGGGGATGGAGTCAATGAAGGACAGATAGGCGGCGAGCGGTGAGGAGTAGCCTGACGCGCTGGCCGCCCGCTGGTACTCGCCTCGCACATACAGCGAGTAGCGTCCGTACTCTGCGCGGGCGCTTGCTCCGGAACTGTTGTTGATGCCTGCCTGGTAGGGGCGCCCGTAGTCGTTGATGATGGTCTGGCCGAGGTTCCAGCTGTCGCGCAGGGGCGTGTTCGTGATTCCCAGGAAGCGCGAGTAGACCGTATCCACTTCTCCATGACCGCCGTAGGCGACCGCATCCGGGGCCAGCTCGTGCACCAGGGCCAGGTAGATCTCTTCGGCTTCGTCGCTCGCCGTCCCCTGGTCTGAGGCGATGGCGGGGCCTGCCTTCTCAAGCATGTGCAGCGCGCTCAGGCGAGTCCAGGGACGCAGGCCGAGGAAGGCCGTGTCCAGGTAGCCCAGCCCGTACAGCCGCTCCATTGCCGGGTACATCCAGCTATCCAGCGGAATGTAAGTAGAACTGAGCAGGTCCGCCTCAATGACCGAGTAGTCAGGGCGGTAGTTCGGGGGCAGCCTGATCTCGGGCGCGTCTGCGTGGGGCTGAGTCTGCGTGGCAGCCTGCTCGGCCGGCGGCGGGGTCTGCTGCGCGTGGGCAGGGGACAGAAGCATCGAGACTGCCGCGACAAGAAGACACCTTGGCCAACCGTGGCGCAGGCAGTTCACTGGGAGCCGTTTCACTATGACCTCATCCTGATCTACTGCTCGCCGGCCCCTGCACCAGCCAAAAAGCGCGCCCTCGTGGTCCCGGCTCCCTGTGAGCCTAGTGGAACGGGGTAGGGAAGACAAGTCAGCCGGCTCCGGTCAGCCGCGGCGGCGCACCACCCGCGTAGGCTCGTTACGCCGGCACCGACCTGGCCATTAGACGAACGTGCTCTGACATCGCCGCGCGCTTT
>DASWUY010000132.1:0-1911 GCA_036401435.1 Acidobacteriaceae bacterium
TGTCATAGAGATAACGGAAGTACTGCACCGTGTGCAGGATGTAGGCCGACACGCACAGTACCAGGAAAAGCGGATAAACCAGCGGCTGCAGCAGATGCCTGCGGCTGGCGGCCGTGTAGATGCGCACCGCAACCCACCCCGCGAAGAGCACACAGGGGATGCCCAGGAAGAACTCCAGCACCTCACCCGGGAAGATGCCCTGCGGGAAGAAATAGGTGTTGTGCGATAACCGGTTGGCGTAGGCGACTACGAAGGAATTCCCGTCGACCCAGCGATAAAGCGGGGCCAGCAGCAGCCTGGTCTGGAACGGCAGACGCTCGTAACCACGCTCAAATCGCATGATGTCGACGTAGGGGTACTCCAGGAACAGGTAGGAGCCGACAAACTGCACGGTGGCCAGCACGTAGAGCGCAACGAGCGCCGCCCGCGTGGCCCATCGCTTGTATTGTCCGATCGGCCAGGCCAGCAGCCGTGCCTCGATTCTTCCCAGCATCAAATCCCTCAATCTCGCTCTTGGATGCAGGGCATCTCTCTGCGGCCAGCGAAAGTGCAGCCGTCAAATCGCTCATTCTGCACGTCAGCCGTGTGGCACGCAGGCCAGGGTTCCTGGCCTGTGGCACCCGCTGCCTACGCGAGGGCGCATGCGGCCTGATCCTGCCGTGGTTTAGCAGCCGCCGGCGCTTCCCGCATTACCACGAATTTTGGGGCCTCCTTATCCACACGGGTGCGTTGGCGCGTGTTGATTCCATCCACACAGGGGCTTAGAGTTGGCCTTGAGTTTAGCTGGCAAAGCCCTGCATTTCAGAGGAGAACGAGCGTTGCTCAAGCTCAAGAAGATCCAGATCCTCGGGTTCAAGTCCTTCTGTGACAAGACAGAAGTCGCGCTGCCCGGGTATGGGATCGCGGTGGTGGTCGGGCCCAATGGCTGCGGCAAGTCCAACATCCTGGACGGCGTGAGCTGGGTGCTCGGGGAGCAGAGCGCCAAGAGCCTGCGCGGCGGCAAGATGGAGGATGTGATCTTCGCCGGCACGCGCGAGCGGCGCCCGCTGGGTATGGCCGAGGTGTCGCTCACGCTCATCGACCCCCAGGCCTACGAGGGTGGATCGCTGCTTGAGGAGCCGGAGGTGGTTCTCCGCTCGAACGAGGACTGGGACGAGCAGAAGCTGCGTTCGGAGCGCGCGGACGAGGTCGAACAGATCATCGCCGAGACGCAGCCCGGACAGGTGCTGGGCGCGGCGCCGGAGGAAGCCCAGGGGCCGGCTGACCATTCCGCCGACCATTCCGCCGACCATTCCGTAGTCCTGAAGATTCGCCGGCGCAAGTTCCACAAGACCCCGCAGCGAGGCGAGATGGTGGTCACGCGCCGCTTGTTCCGCAGCGGCGACTCGGAGTACCTGCTGAATGGCAAGCTGTGCCGGCTTTCCGACATTCGCGACATCTTCATGGGCACCGGGCTGGGACCGGAGTCCTACGCGATCATCGGCCAGGAGAGAATCGGCCAGCTCCTCAGCTCCAAGCCGCATGACCGTCGCGCCATTATTGAAGAGGCTGCCGGGATCACCCGTTTCAAGACGAAAAAGCGACTGGCGGAGTTGCGCCTGGAGCAGGCGAAGCAGAACCTCGCCCGGGTCAACGACATCTTTGAAGAAGTGACCCGGCAGATGGCCTCGCTCAAGCGCCAGGCCGCCAAGGCAGAGCGCTACGGGGCGATGCGCGAGGAGTGGCGCAACCGTTTGCGCGTGGTGCTGGCCAGCCGCCTCGGACAGATGGACGCCGAGCAGGCAGCTCTCCAGGCAGAGATCGACGCGCTGACCCGGACCATCGACGAGCGCTCGTCGGAACTGGAAGCACTGCAGGCGGAGTACTCCGCCGGCCAGGCTCGCGGCTATGACATGGACGCCCAGTCCAGGG
>DASWUY010000133.1:0-9989 GCA_036401435.1 Acidobacteriaceae bacterium
GAGGACCATGGTCCCGGTCAGGGCCACGGGGTAGGGGCTGGTGAGCTGGAAGGTAAGCTGCGGCTGGTCGCCGGGCGTGGTGGTGGGTGGCCCGGAGAGTACGACCGCGAGCTTCGGGGCACCGACGGTGAGGCTTACGGCGTTGGTGGTCTGCTGCTGCGCGGGGTCCTGCACGGTGATCTGCAGGGCCTGCACGGTCTGGAAGTCAGAGGCAGGCACGACTGCGGTGAGGGTGGTGGGGCTGACGTAGGTGGTGGGGATGGCCTGCCCATTCACGAGCACGACCGAGTTGGCGACAAAGCCGGTGCCGGTGAGGGTGACGGTTGTACTGGCGGCGCCAAGCACTGCCGTCGAGGGCGTGATGGAGGTGAGGTTGACGCCGACGATGGTGATGGGCACGGTACTCGTCACGCTGCTGTAGTCGGTGGCATCGGTCGGAGTAAAGGTGACCGAGAGCTGGTGCTGGCCTGCACTCAAGAGGGTGCCTGCCGCGGGGGTGTAGACAAAGCTGCCGGGGAGCGCGGCACCGGTCACCCCTGTGGCCGTCGCGTTCAGTTGGGTCTGCGAGAGCGGTGTGCCGGCCACCAGGCTGGCTGGCGCGGCCCAGGCCAGGGTGGGGTTGGCGCGGGTGACGGTCAGCTGGGTGGTGGTGGTGACCTGCTTGTAGTCGGTGGTGTTGGTGGGCGTGAAGACGGCCGTCAGTGTCTGCTGCCCGGCTCCCAGCACGGTGCCCAGGCCCGGCGTGTAGGTGAAGCTGCCGGCGATGGTCGAGGTCGCATCGAGCTGGGCGGCCGAGAGCGCGGTGCCGTAGACGAGGGTGGATGGATTGGGCGTCCAGCTGATGGTGCTGCCAGAAGGTGACACCGTTACGGTGGTCCGGGCCGTTGCGCTGGTGTAGTCCGTGGAGTTTGTCGGAGTAAAGACCACGGTGAGCGTCTGCGGCCCGGCAGCGAGCACTGTGCCCAGCGCCGGCGTGTAGGTAAAGGTGCCGGCTACGGGCGAGGTGGCGTCCAGTTGCGCGGCCGATAGCGGGCTCCCGTAGGAGAGGGTCGACGGGTTGGGGGTCCAGCTGATCGCGGGCGTGACCTGGGTGATGGTGATGCTGGTGCTCGCGGTCTGCGTCTTGTAGTCCTTGGTATCGGTCGGAGTGAAGACGGTGGTGAGCGTCTGCGGGCCTGCGCCGAGCACAGTGCCCAGGCCGGGGGTGTAGGCGAAGGTGCCGGCGATCGTGGAGGTTGCGTCCAGCTGCGCGGCGGAGAGCGGGCTCCCGTAGGAGAGGGTGGATGGGTTTGGCGTCCAGCTGATGCTGCCGCCAGCGGAAGTGACGGTGAGCGGCGCGGTCACCGTCACTGTCTTGTAATCGCGCGTGTCAGACGGGGTGAACACGGCGCTGAGCGTCTGCTGGCCCGCCCCGAGGACCGTGCCTGCTCCAGGCGTGTACACGAAGGTGCCGGGCACGGATGCCTGCGCGTCCAACTGTGCGCCGGAGAGAGGCGTGCCATAGGCGATGGAGCCCGGGTTGGGCGTCCAGGTGATCGCGGCGGCCGCCGGGGTGATGGTGATGGTGGTGCTGGTGGTGACGCTCTTGTAGTCCTTGGCGTCGGCTGGGGTAAAGACCGAGGTCAGGACCTGCTGGCCCGCAGGCAGCACGGTGCCCGTGCCCGGCGTGTAGGCGAAGCTGCCCGCAACCGGCGAGGTCGCGTTCAGCTGCGCGCCCGAGAGCGGTGTGCCGTAGACCAGGCTGGAGACGGTTGGGGCCCATGTAACGGCAGGCGTGGCCTGGGTCACGGTGATGTAGGCCGTGACGGTGACTGCCTTGTAGTTCTTGGTGTCGTTCGGGGTGAAGAGGGCGCTCAGGGTCTGCGGGCCGGCGGCAAGGACGGCGCCAAGCGCCGGCGTGTAGGTGAAAGTGCCGGGGACGGTCGAGGTCGCGTCCAGCTGCGAGCTGGACAGCGGGGTTCCGTAGACGATGGTGGTCGGGGTGGGGTTCCAGGTGATGGTCGTGTTCGCCGGCGTGACCGTGATGGTCGTGGTCACGGTGACAGGCTTGTAGTCGGTCGTGTCTCTCGGGGTAAAGATGGCGGTAAGCGTCTGCGTGCCCACGGAGAGGACGGCTCCCGCGGCTGGGCTGTAGGCAAAGCTGCCTGCGACCGGCGAGCTGGCATCGAGCTGCGCTCCGGAGAGCCCCGTTCCGTAGGTGATGGTGGAGGGGTTCGGGGTCCAGCTGACGGCAGGCGTGGCCTGGGCCACGGTGATGGTGGTGGTCGCCGTCACAGGCTTGTAGTCCTTGCTGTCAGACGGGGTAAAGACCACGGTGAGTGTCTGCTGCCCGGCCGAGAGCACCGCGCCGGCAGCAGGCGTGTAGGCAAAGGTGCCCGGGAGGGTCGAGGTTGCATCGAGCTGCGCACCGGAGAGCGCGGTGCCGTAGACGATGGAGGCGGGATTGGGCGTCCAGCTTACGGTCGAGGCCGCCTGGGTGACGGTGATGGTGGTGGTGGTCGTGACGGTCTTGTAGTCGGTGCTATCAGACGGGGTAAAGACCACGGTGAGGGTCTGCTGGCCGGCAGTCAGCACGGTGCCCGCTGCGGGCGTGTAGGCAAACGTGCCGGTGACGGGCGCAGATGCGTCCAGTTGCGCGCCAGAAAGCGCGGTGCCGTAGGAGATGGTGGACGGGCTGGGCGTCCAGGTAATGGGAGGCGTGGCCTGGGTCACGGTGATGGTCGTTGTGGTGGTCACAGACCTGTAGTCGGTCGTGTCCGTCGGCGTAAAGACGGCCGTGAGCGTCTGGGTGCCGGCGTGGAGCGCTGTGCCGGCTGCCGGCGTGTAGGCAAAGGTGCCAGCGACGGGCGAGGTCGCGTCCAGCTGCGCGCCAGAGAGCGCGGTGCCGAAGACGATGGTGGACGGGTTGGGCGTCCAGCTCACCGCAGGCGTGGCCTGGGTGACGGTGATGGTCGTCGTGATGGTGACGGATTTGTAGTCAGTCGTGTCCGTCGGCGTGAACACGGCGGAGAGCGTCTGCTGCCCGACACCCAGCTTGGTGCCGAGTGCGGGCGTGTAGGCAAAGGTGCCCGCAACCGGCGAGGTGGCATCGAGCTGCGCGCCCGAGAGCAGCGTGCCATAGACGATGCCTGACGGGTTGGGGGTCCAGCTGGTAGACGGGGTCGCCTGCTGGATCACGTAGTTCGAGATGGTGGCGGTGGCCGGGTTGTAGTTCGCGTCTCCGGCGTAGGCCGCCCCAAAGGTGTGGGTGGCCGCACCCAGGATGCCGGTGGTCAGCGTGGCCCGGGTCACCCCGGAGCTAACAGAGGTGAGCGGCGCGCTGCCCAGGGAGGTCTGGCCATCGGTGAAGGTGATGGTGCCAGTCGGCGTGGGCGATCCATCGATCTCTGCCGTGAGCACGGTGGCCGTCCCATAGGTAGCCGGGCTGGCGGGGCTGGCCGAGAAGAGGATGGTCGGGGTGACGGTGGTGGGGGTGATCGTGAAGCTATCGGTCGCGGTACCCGGCGCCAGCGTGTAGGTGCCAGGCGTGCTCGCGGTGATGGTGTGGGTGCCGGCCTGGAAGCTGGGCTGCGTCGCCAGCGTCGCTGAAGCCGTACCGGCCGTCACATACCCGGTTTCCGTGTAGATGGTAGAGCCTTCGGTGGGGGTACTACTCAGCGTGAGCAGGTCGGCATAGCCGTCGCCGTTCTCGTCTACTGCGCCTACCAGCGTGCTGGTGGTGGCGGAGGCGTCTGCGAGGCCCGGGTAGGTGTTGCCTGACTGGAAGCCTGCCGCTGTCCCGTTGCCGACGTAGACTGAAATGCCCCCGCTGCCTGCGACCGCCGTGTCCAGCAGGCCGTCGCCGTTGAAGTCTCCGGTCACGGCGCCCCGAAGGCCGGCGACCGTGATGGTGTAGCTGGTATCGGCAAAGCTGATCTGGGCGGCCGTGCTCGTGTTCTGGTTGAAGCCGACAACGCCGTTCGCGGTGTCTACGTAGATCAGGCTGGGCAGTTGTCCCGCGGCGAAGGGCGCCACTTGGATGGACGCGAACGGCGAGTTGAGATAGAGCCCGTTCCCGAAGGTGCCGGTGCCGTCATTCTGGAAGGCATAGGTGCCGTTGCCGCTGCCCACCAGCAGGTCCGACGCTCCGTCGCCGTTGAGGTCGGAGGCGGCGAGCTGGTTGAGCACGCCCAGGGAGCCGCCGCTCTGCGCGGTGCCGGCGGTAAAGTTGCCCGTGCCATCGCCCGTAAGCACGACGAAGCTGAGCGTGTTGTTGATGCTGCTGCCAAGCACCAGGTCGGCCTTGCCGTCCTTGTTGAAGTCGCCCGTGGCCAGCAGGGGGCTGGGCAGGTTGGGCACGGTCGCCTGGATGGGGGCGCCGAAGCTGCTGCCATCGCCAAGCCCCAGCATGGCGTAGACCAGGTTGCCGTTACTGCTGGTGCAGGCAAAGGCCAGGTCCGGGATGCCGTCGCCGTTGAAATCCCCGACCACGGTGCTCAGGATCGACGTGCACCCCGTGGTCTGCGAGACCGTGAAAGGATTGTCGACGGCGAACGGCGGCAGCCCCAGGATGATGTGGAAGGTCGAGACGGCTCCGTCGACGAACAGGCTGTCTGCCACCCCGTCCTGGTTGAAGTCCGCTGTCAGGTGCTGCAGCGTGATGCCGCTCGTGGCGTTGAAGGTGGACTGGTTGACGTCGGCTGGCAACTGGGTAAACTGCGCCGTGCTGTCAAGCTTCAGCCGTGCGGTTCCAAAGGTGTTGGTGGCCTCGGCAAAGGTCACCAGGCCTGAAGGCGCCCCGGCAACAGCAGCGGGCGTGGCCGGTCCAAACTGCGCCGTGAAGGTGACGCCCTGGTTGGCCAGCGGCGAGGACGGGTTGGCGGTCAGGGTGCCGGGGTTGGCGGTCGATGCAGACAAGGTGAGCGTGAAGGGCTGCGAGCAGTAGGAGTTGCCGGCTGCCGTGTTGCAGACGGTCACGTTCGCGGAGGTGGTGGCCGCTGGGATGTTGGTGGGCAGGCTGCCGCGCAGCTCCGTCGGGCTCACGTAGAGGGTGCTGCCATTCGCGGTGTAGCTTCCATCGGGGGCGGCAAAGACCACGGTGCTGGTGACCGTGGCTGCGGGCGAGCCGATGGGCGCGCCCAGGAAGTTGGCGCCTGAGACGTTCAGATTGGAGGGAACCCGGCCGGAGAGGTCCGGATTCTGGGCCGGAACGGTCGTCGTACTCAGGTTGTTGATGGAGGGAAAGACGACCGGAACGGCGAAGGAGCCATCGTTGGGCGGGGCCGTGGCGCCGCACGCGGTGCTGCTGGTGGTCAGGTAGACCAGGGCAGAGAAGGAAGCGGGGGTCCCGGCAAAGGCGCCCGGAGGGATCTGCTGGATGGTGGTCGCGGGCACATCCACAGTCAGTTCAATAGACCCGGAGCTGGTCTGGGTGCTGTCCGGGATGATGGGCGTCATGCTTCCATAGCCCGTGTAGAAGCAGACGTTGAAGTCCGAAGCAGGGTAGTAGGTGCTGGCGTAGACCTGCAGGCCCGCTAGACCCGGCGCGCCCGCAGGGATGCTGGAGACAGAAAGCCCTGAAACGGTTCCTGTCTGCGCGTGGGCCGCAGGCAGCAGGCAGGCGGCGGCCAGCGCCACCAGCGCCGGCCCAGCCAGCAGACGGCGAGCCAGGCTGCGGATCGCGCTCAGGCCGATCATGGCTGCACCGCCAGCTTGACGGTGTTGGTGATTCCAGGCGCCGTCCCGGCCGATGTCGTGGCCGCGGTCCCAATCTTGGTCCCCGTCGCGGTCGCGGGCGCGGTCTTGGCCGCGGTCTTCGCCGCGGCGCCTGCCGGCCCGGCCAGCGCCGGGATAAACAACATCCGCGGCGTTGCTGCGGTCGCGTCTACCATCCAGGCCGGGGTGCTCGCGCCGGGCGCGTTGGTGGGGGTGGTCACGCGGAAGTAGCCATCGCTGCCCAGCGCCACCGCGGTGGTGGGCTTGCAGGCGCATACCACGCGCTGAGCCTGGGTCTGCCCGGTCAGGTCGACCCGCACTACGCTTGCCTCCGCACTGTTCGCGACCACGGCCCAACGCCCGGCTGAGGACGCGGCCACCGCGAGCGGCGCCTTGAGCAGGGTCCCCGTCGCTACCAGGGCTGCGGCAGGCAGGGTTGAGGCATCGCGGACCAGCGTCAAGGTGTTCGCTGCGGCATCGGCCACCAGCAGGTCATCACTTGCGCCTACAAACTGCAGGCCGCCGTCTGCCTTCAGTACAACGGTCCCGGTGGACCTGCCGGAGGCGCTCAGGACGGCCAGCGCCATGCCACCCGCCTGCTGGGTCAGGACCGCCGCGCTGCCGGCGTCGCTGACCGCCGCGTCTTCGATGGGCGCGGCCGCGGTCAGGTTTTGGATCTGGTTTGCCTTCCCTGGCTGGCTCGCAGCCGGGGCGGCCGACAGCCCGGTCACCACCGTCATCGTCGTCGCACCCGGCACAAAGAGCGCGGCCGAGGTCCCGCCGGGCGACAGGCGTATCTGCGCGGTAGCCGTGCCGGGGGCTGGCACGGCCAGGCGCACCGGCGCGCCGCTTGGCAGTGTCATCAGGTCAAAGCCGGCCGGCTCCTCCAGCAGCGCCAGGCTTGCTGCCACCGCTGCATTCACATAGACGCCTGGGGGAACTACGCTTTGCCCGATCTGCGAGGCACCGGGGACGCCGAGGATGGGACGCAGGCTGCGCTCCTCGGGGCTCCACAGGTAGCCGAGCTGCGGCCCCTGGGCCGCTGCGACCGCGGCGCCGGTGCGTCCGGCATTGCTGTCAACGCCGCACCCGGAGAGGAGCGAAGCAAGCAGGCAGGCGGCCAACAGGTTGCTGCCGGTAGGACTATGACCGGTAGGACTATGACCGGTAGGACCATGACCGGTGGGGCTATGGCCGGTAGGACTATGGCCGGAAGGACCGTGAAGGTTCAGCATTCGCCTCGTGGTCGAAGGAATGCGTGTCGCGGCGTAAGACATCCTGCTTCTCCAGTTCGTCGGTCAAGGGGACGCCCGTCTTCAGAGAGGCAGACGCTGGCCCGACGTGAGGAGGCGGGGAGAGGCAGCCCGAGGCGACAGGAGGACCATACCGTCCGTCTACAAGGCGGTCAATAAAAATCCTCAGGCTTTTTCCGATGGGCGGCGCCGTGCCGTCCACGGCCGGTTGGCTTCACCGCATTTGCGTCTATCGCGACACGGGTCGCCGGCTATATCTTGTTTCTGCTAAAGGGAAGGGGCGCGGGAACCTGCGGTACCCGGCCGTCATTGGCTCCGGGTTCCCAGGCCTGCGCACACGTGGATGGCATGAAGCGAGCATGGATGACTCGAGTGCTGCTGCTGCTGCTGGGCTGGGGTACGGTGTGTGGCGCGGGAGCCCAGCAGCCCGGCGGCGGAGCCGGTCAGGGTACGGTGACTCCCGGCACGGCGACTGTTTCGGGCACGGGGGCAGGCAGTGGGCCGGCGGCTGGCCAGGCAGAGCAGGCGCCGCAGTCGCGCGATCTGCGCCCGCTGCAGCCTCGGACGTCGAACGCCCCCGTCACCATCCCCAGGAGCTATGCGCTGGTGGTCGGGATTGCGAGTTACAAGAACCTGCCCACCTCAGCGCAACTGCAGTATCCCAACCGCGACGCCGAGGATATCTACGCGGCGCTGATCTCGCCCGAGGGCGGCCAGTTTCCGGCGGAGAACGTGCACAAGCTCATCAACGAGCGCGCCACGATCACCAACATCCGCCACGAGCTCGAGGAGTGGCTGCCCTCGGTCACCCACGACAACGACCGGGTCCTGATCTACTTTGCCGGGCACGGCTTTGTCTCCGCAGGCAAAGGCTATCTTGCGCCGTACGACGTCGATATTCATAACATCGCCTCTACCGCCTATCCCATGGAGACACTTGGCGAGATTGTGGGCGGCCGCATCAAGGGTAAGTGGAAGGTACTGGTCACCGATGCCTGTCACTCCGGGGCGATTACTCCGGAGTCTGACCGTCAGCAGGTCAACCAGACGCTGCTTGACCTGCATAAGTCGCTCTTCTCACTTACCGCCAGCCGCGATCGGGAGCAGAGCTTTGAGAGCGAGAAGTGGGGCGGGGGCCATGGGATCTTCACTTACTATGTCGTCCAGGGGCTCGAAGGCCAGGCGGACACCAACGGCGATGGCGTGGTGGATGCGGACGAGTTGAGCGAGTATGTGCACACCAACGTGCGCCAGGCTACCGGCGGCCGCCAGAACCCCACCAGCGAGCGCGGCAGCTTCGATCCCAACATGGTGCTTGCCTACAACGCCTCGCGCGTCAAGGGCGCGAACCTGCCCGCGCCCCAGTATGGCAGCCTGATCATCGAGACCAACATGGATGCGACCGAGGTCTGGGTGGATGGCAAAAGCGCGGGCGTGGTGAACAAGGGCACGGCGCTGCGTCTGCCGGGCATCGCGCCCGGGCAGCACACGATCAAGGGCGTGCACCTGGGCTATGAGCCGGACGGACCGCGGCAGGAGCAGGTGTACCCCGGCCAGGACACCACCGTCAGCGTGCGCATCCTGATCGCGCGCCGGGCCAACCGCTCTGCCGTCGAGCAGTTTGACCAGGGGCTGGAGTACTACAACAAGGGCTACGAGGCCAACTACCGCAAGGCCGAAGAACACCTGCAGAAGGCCATCGCGCTTGATCCGAAGTACAGCGCGGCGCTGCTCTACCTGGGCCGGGTCCAGAGCGCGCTCTTTGAGGATCAGCAGGCCATTGCCTCCTTCAAGGCGGCGGTGGAACTGGACCCCGACTTTGAAGAGGCGCGCGCCAGCTATGCCGCGGCGCTGCTCGACGCCGGGGACCTGGACGAAGCCGTGCGGCAGTTGAATGTGGTGACCCGCCGCGAGCCCGAACGCGGCATGGCCTGGTACCTGCTCTCGCAGGCCTACGCCCGCAAAGGTGACTTTGCCGACGGCAAGACCGCGGCCGAGCGGGCGATCGCGCTCACTCCCAACAACGCCGAGGCGCACTTCTGGCTGGCCGAGTGCCAGCGCCAGCTGAAGCAGCCTGCCGATGCAGAACGCGAGTACACCACCTATCTCAACCTGTCCAACTTCGACACCGGCAAGGCCGGGCAGTTGAATTACTATCTGGCCGGATACCTGTTCGGCATGGGGCATAAGAAGCGCGCCGCACAGGCCGATATCTGGAAGGAGTTACGCGGGCAGGCTAACTTCGGCTTATGCGACAGCGAATGGATGCAGAAGCAGTTTGACCCTGCGATTGATTACTGTCAGAAAGCCCTGACTTACATTCCGAATGACATGTATGCCAACTACCGGCTGGGGGTTATCTACGCGGAGAAGTTTAACCAGCAGAATGAGCTGGGCCTGCTGGCGGCGGCCAAGCTGCACTTTGCTGCCGTGATCGCGGCGAACCCTGACGCCAACGAGGCCGCCAAGGCGCGCAAATACATGACGAACATCGACTCCGTGCTGGCCCGGGCGCAGTAACCGGCAGTGCCGCAGGGCTTGCGCCTTCAACTCACTGGGCGCGACGGCATGGCTCCCGCTTGCAGGCGATAGACGATGCAGAAGAAGGTGGCCGGCGCAAAGGCCAGGCTGTAGATGTCGTACTGGAACTCGGCGCCCATGACTGCGTAGGCCTGCAGTCCGAGCGCGATCGCAGCGACCCGCAGCAGTAGCCCTTGCTCTTTCCCCATCGACCGCACCAGCCCTCGATAAAGGCCCGCTCTTTGTACGCGAAGGGTCTAGAAAGGCGTACGCGGAAGGTCAGCTGTCTGGAGTAGCTTTTCACCGCCAGATGTGGAATTTGTAATAGCTACTTGCACCAAGGCGTACGCGGAAGGTCCACGTCATCCAATTGATGTGGTTACCCCTTACTCAGGCGGACACCGCTCAGGCTCTCAATGGGGGCCTCATGGACGGAACAAGGACGGTCTACAATGGGTCGAGCCTTGTGACGGAGTGGGATGTCTACGACTATGGCAGCAACGCAGCGAGGGGCGGCGTTCT
>DASWUY010000134.1:0-11885 GCA_036401435.1 Acidobacteriaceae bacterium
TCGCCGCCAAGGGCCATGAGATCCACTTCATCACCTACCCGCAGCCCTTCCGGCTGACCGGGCGCGAGAAGGGGATCTCCTACCACGAGGTGCCGGTACCCACCTACCCCCTCTTCGAGTACCCGCCCTACGACCTTGCCCTCGCCACCCGCATGTCCGAGGTAGGGGAGTACTACGAGCTGGACCTGCTGCATGTGCACTACGCCATCCCCCACTCGGTCTCGGCGCTGCTCGCCCGGCAAATGCTCGAGGCGCGCGGCCGCAGGCTGCCCTTTGTCACCACCCTGCATGGAACCGATATCACGCTCGTCGGCCTCGACCGCTCCTACCTGCCCATCACCCGCTTCGGCATCGAGCAATCTGACGGCGTCACTGCGATCTCGAGCTATCTGCGCGATAAAACGGTCGAGGCTTTCGCCATCAAGCGCCCCATTGAAGTCATCTCCAACTTCGTCAACTGCGATCTGTACCAGCCGCTGTCTTCTGAAGCCCGCGAACAGGGCCGCGCGCCGTATGCGGCTCCCGGCGAAAAGATACTTCTCCACCTCTCGAACTTCCGCCCCGTCAAGCGCGTCGCGGATGTGGTCAGGGTCTTTGCGCAAATCGCCGCCGAGATGCCCGCGCAGTTGCTCCTGGTAGGCGATGGCCCTGAACGCTCCAACGCCGAGTACCTGGTCCACTCGCTCCGCCTGGCCAACCGCGTCCACTTCCTCGGCAAACAGGACGAGGTCCACTGCCTGCTGCCGCTCGCCGATCTCCTCCTGATGCCGAGCGAGCTCGAAGCCTTCGGACTGGTTGCGCTCGAGGCAGCCGCCTGCTGCGTCCCCACCGTAGCCACCAACGCCGGCGGCGTCCCGGAGCTGATAGAAGATGGTGTCAATGGACGTCTTCTCCCGGTCGGCGACATCGAAGGCATGGCAGCAGCCGCGCTCGGCCTGCTACGTCAACCCGCCACCCTGCAGGCCATGGCCACCGCGGCCCGCCACACCGCCCAGCAACGTTTCTGCACCACCCGGATCATCCCCAGGTACGAGGCGTTCTACGAGCAGGTCATTCATCAGAAGTCGTGAACGGCAGCTGCCGCCGGCGATCCGGCAAGCGCAGCGCAGCAAACAGAAAGAGAGCGCCCAGCACCAGGACACCCGGCAGGATGGCCCAGCGCCCTTCCACGCAATCCATCGCCGCATCCAGCCCCTGGATCAATGCGTACAGCAGCATCAGGTCGCGCAAGGCGCCGCGCGCACGGTACAGCAATGCCGCCACCAGAGCGATCCCGATCGCCATGTTCCGCGAAGCAAGGTAGCCCGCATACACGCGAGTCGCGCCGTTGATTTCGTCGCCAGGCGAAACCAGCATCGCCGGACGAACAAGCGCGACCACCGCGCCGACGAAAAGCAGGACAGCGCCCAGGATGGCAATTGCGTTCACCCACCACGGGATCCGAACCCTCTCCGTCGGGCCCCGCAGTTCGCTCACAGCATTCTCTCGCTTCATGGCTTCCCCCGCAGGCGGCGACTTTCTTTAGGACCCACATACGTGAAGCAGCCAACGACGGTTCCCGGCACGAATGTCAAACCCCAGTCTTCTTCGCCCTCGTCGCCTCAAACCGCCGCCCCCGGCACATGCATCGTCACCAGCGTGCCCCGCCCCGGTCGGCTCGTTACCTCAAACACCGCGTCGTTGCCATAGAGCACCTCCAGCCGCTCCCGCACATTGCGCATGCCTATCCCGGTCCCCTTCTGCTCCAGTACGCCGCTGCGCAGCGCACGGTCCGGCGCAATCCCCACGCCGTCGTCCTCTACCTCAATGACCAGCGTCGCCCCCTCCAGCCGCGACCGCAGCGTGATGGTTCCACCCGAGATGCGCGGCTCCAGGCCATGCTTGATGGAGTTCTCGACCAATGGTTGCAGCAGCATGCTGGGCACCGGCAGTTCCAGCGTCCCCGGCTCAATCTCCTTCACCACCCGCAACTTTTCTGCCCCGAAGCGCACCACCTCAATGCCCAGGTAGTCCTCCGTAAAGTTCAGCTCCTCGCGAAACGGTACGTAGGAATCATGGTCCTTGAGCAGCGCGCGCAGGATGTTGGCCAGCTTCACGATGAGCTCGCGCGCCTGCTCCGGCCGCAGCCGCACCAGCGATGCGATCGAATTAAGCGTGTTGAAGAGAAAGTGCGGATTGATCTGCCGCTGCAGCGCGTCCAGGCGGGCTTCCAGCAGCAGCCGCTTCTGCTCCTCGAGCTTCTGTTCAATGCGGATCGCGTTCCAGATCTTCAGCGGGATACCGACCACCATGGCCGAGCAGGCAAAGATGGCCAGCCGCATCAGCCAGGAATTATCCGGCAGCGCGTACAGCCGGTGCGGAAAGGCGTCCGCAATCCACCCCCGGGTCAACTCCAGCCCAAAGATCAGCACCAGCAGCAGCACCTGCCGGTCAAAGCGCGGCTGGCGCAGGTTGCGTCGAATCCAGCGATAAATGCTGAGATCGACAAAAGGCGAGAACGACCACACTTCCTCGACCTCAACAAAGTGGCCGAAGATGCCCGAGACCAGCGCCACTCCGACAAGGAAGGGCGCCGACCAGTACTCGTAGTGCAGCTCGCTTGGGATCGAGAGCAGGAGCCCGCCCAGCAGCGCTGAAAGAGGCCCAAGCAGCACGCCCAGGATAATCGTCGCTTCAAACGCGATGTCCGCGGCATAGAAGTTCGGCACCGTGACGCGCACCCATACACCCAGGCCCAGTGGCACGCAGATAAAGGCAATCAGCCCCAGCCGCTCGCGCAGCCCGCGGCTCTCCGCAAAAAGCAGCCGCTGAAACGCACGCGAGCGGGCCAGCGCGCTTGAGACAGCGGCAGCCACACCAAGCTGGATCAGCAGCGTGACCAGGATCAGCTTCTGGTCAATCAGCCGCGCATCAAAGAGTCTGGCATCCACCACCGCTCTACTCTACCCTGCGCAGGCATGGTGCCGCGCCCAGGCGCCTCTGCGCCAGAGCCGCCTCGTATAATGGACGGATGGCCATTGAGAGTGTCAGGAAGGTTGCCGACACAGCCCTGCCGACGCGCTATGGCGACTTCCGCATCCTCGGCTTTGAGGGCATCCTGTCGGGCGCGACGCCCTGCTGCAACCAGGCGCGCCCCAGCGGTGCGGAGCGCGAGCAGGCTGTGGCCCTCGTCATGGGCGAGATCAAGGACGGCGGCATCGCAGGCCAGCCTCCGCTGGTGCGGATTCACTCCCAGTGCCTGACCGGTGACGTCTTCCACTCACTGCGCTGCGATTGTCGCCAGCAGCTCGAACTCGCCCTGCACACGATCGCGCAACAGGGAGCCGGAATCATCGTCTACGACCAGCAGGAGGGCCGCGGCATCGGGCTGATGGCCAAGCTCAAGGCCTACGAGTTGCAGGAGCAGGGCCGCGACACCGTCGAAGCCAACATCGAGCTCGGCTACCGGCCCGACTGCCGTGAGTTCGAGCTGCAGGCCGCCGTGCTCAGCCAGCTCGGCATCACCTCCGTGCGACTGATGACGAACAATCCCGAGAAAGTGGCAGCGCTCGAGCGCGCCGGGGTCAAGGTAGTCGAGCGTGTTCCGGCCGAGGTTCCCGTGGAAGAGACCTTCGAGCGCTATCTGCAGGTCAAGCAGGAGAAGATGGGCCACATCTTCCGCACCGACGGCACAGTCGAGACCATTTCCCTTCCACTCGACCCCGCCATGGGCGAGATGGTGGTCGATCCCGCCGGCGCCACGCTCGACCTCGACTAAGCGCCGTACCCCCCGGAAGCAGCCGGTCCCGTAAAGTCGTACCCTGATCCGCGAGCCTAATAGTTGACGATCCCCGCAAACGAAGCCGGGTTCAGACTCGCTCCACCCACCAGCGCGCCATCAATCTCCGGCTGGTCGAGCAGTGAGCGGGCATTCTCCGGCTTCACGCTGCCGCCGTAGAGGATGCGCATGCCCGCAGCCACGGCCGGACCCAGGCGCTCGGCCACCGCGTGACGCACCACCCCATGCACCTCGGCAGCCATCTCTGGAGAAGCAGACTGCCCCGTGCCAATCGCCCACACCGGCTCATACGCCATCACGATCGAGCCCGCGTCCTCCGGCTTGATCCCTTCGAGCGCAATCTTCACCTGCCGCAGCAGCACGTCGTTGGTGCGGCCTTCTTCGCGCTCTTCCTGCACCTCGCCCACGCAGACAATAGGAATCACTCCATGGGCCAGCGCCGCATGCAGCTTGCGGTTTACATCCCAGTCCGTCTCGCAGTTGTAGTGGCGCCGCTCAGAGTGCCCCAGGATGGCGTGCGTGACGCCGATCGAGCACAGCATCGGCCCTGAGATCTCGCCCGTAAAGGCCCCCTGCGCCTCGGTGTGCATGTCCTGTGCGCCTACCGCAATCTCGCTGCCGCTGAACGCATGGACCAGCGTCGAGAGCGCGAGAAAGCAGGGACACACCACGATCTCGTCACGCACGTGCCCCGCCACCAGGGGAAGAAAGCTCTCCGCGTATGCCGCTGCCTCCGCGGGTGTCTTGTACATCTTCCAGTTCGCGGCGATCAGTGGCTTGCGCATGCGGTGCGTGTCAACATCCTTATCGCGAAGAGCGGCCGGTCCCGCAAAAGCTCGCGAGCCCGCCGACTCGGGCCGCAGGCAGGGCCGCGACACTGCATAGGGTAGCAGGGCGAGCGGGCGTGGATCGTGCGAGCAGCCGGTTCACAGAGGCTTGTCGCTCAGCGCCTCCACGCCGGGCAGCTTCCTGCCTTCCAGGAACTCAAGCGATGCCCCGCCCCCGGTGGAGATGTGCTTGATCTGGTCAGCAACCCCGCTCTCCCGGATCGCCGACACCGAGTCCCCACCGCCGACTATGGTCGTCGCCTCCGTGTTCGCCGCCACTGCGAGCGAGATCTGCCGGGTACCGTTGGCAAACGCCGGCAGCTCGAAGACGCCCATGGGACCATTCCACACCACCGTCTGCGCGGTAGCGATCTCGGCGGTAAACAGCTCTATCGTCTCCGGCCCGATGTCGAGCGCCATCCACTCGGGCGGAAAGGGCCCATCACCGGCGAAGATCTGCGTAGCCGCATCCGGCGCAAAGCGGTCTGCGAGCACATGGTCTACCGGCAGCAGAAAGCGCACCCCGCGCTCTTCCGCCTTCTTCAGCGCTTCCGCGGCGACAGAGATCTTGTCCTGCTCGACAAGCGACTTGCCTGTCTGCTGGCCGCGTGCACGCAGGAAGGTGTAAGCCATGCCACCGCCAATCAGGATGGAGTCCACCTTGCCCAGCAAGGCCTCGATCACCCCGATCTTGTCAGACACCTTCGCGCCCCCCAGGATCGCGACAAATGGCCGTAGCGGCTCCTCGAGCGCCGTGCCCAGGTAGTTCAGCTCCTTTTCCATCAGCAGCCCCGCCGCCGCCTGCTTCACAAAGTGGGTGATCCCCTCGGTCGATGCGTGGCTGCGGTGGGCGCTGCCAAAGGCGTCGTTCACGTAGAGGTCGCACAGCGAGGCCAGCTGCCGTGCAAAGGCAGGATCGTTGGCTTCCTCCTCGGGATGGAAGCGCAGATTCTCAAGCAGCAGCACCTGGCCTGATTCCAGCTGCCGCGACATCTCGTGCGCAATCTCCCCCACACAGTCCGGAGAAAAGGCCACGTTGATGCTTTCGCCGATCCGGTGATCAAGCAGCACCCGCAGCCGGTCCACCACCGGACGCAGGCTGTACTTGGCACTGGGCTTGCCCTTGGGGCGCCCCAGGTGCGAGGCCAGGATCAGCTTGGCCTTGTGTTTGATCGCGTACTCGATTGTCGGGAGCGTCTCCCGGATCCGGGTGTCGTCCGTGATCTCGGAGCCGTCTTCGGTGAGCGGCACGTTGAAGTCGACCCGGACCAGCACATGCTTGTGCTCCAGGTCCAGGTCGCGTATCGAAAGCTTTGCCATGCGTCTCTTCTAACTCCCTGCGCCGTCAAACGCGGCTTCGGCTTCTATCTCGACCCGCCACGCGGGGTGCAGAAGCCGGGCAACGACGACCATGGTGGCTGCCGGCCGAATATCCCGGAAGAACTCCCCGTGCACTCGCCCCACCGCCTCCCAGTCCTCTGCCTGTGTCAAATAGATGCGCGTTCGCACCACATGTATCAACTCGACCCCGGCCTGCCGCAGCGCCGTCTCAATCAGGCCTAAGACGTGCCGCGCCTGGGTAGCCGCGTCAGCTGCGTCGGCGCCCACCGGCCCCGTCCCCGATACATACACCCGACCGCCCACCCGCACCGCCCGCGAGAAGCCGATGATCGGCTCATAAGGCGAGCTTCCCGCAATGTTCACGCGCGTCGCGCAAGTTGCCGCGCCGGGCGTTTGCCCACTCACGTCGCTACCCCGCCCTTCTGGATGCTGATCAGAGACCCTTCGACGCAACATAGAGGACCAGGTCTCGCACACGCGAGGAGTAGCCCCATTCATTGTCGTACCAGCTAAGCACCTTCACCGACTGGCCAACCACCTTGGTCAACTCCGAGTCGACAATCGAACTGCGCGCGTCGCCCTTGAAGTCAATCGAGACCAACTGCTCTGTGGTGTAACCAAGAATGCCCTTGAGCTCGCCCTCCGACGCTTCCTTGAGCGCGGCATTGACCGCCTGCACGCTCACCGGGTTCTCGGCGCGGAAGGTAAAGTCGACGATCGAGACGTTCGGGGTAGGTACGCGCATGGCAAAGCCATCGAGCTTGCCCGCCATCTCGGGAATGACCAGCTTCAGGGCCTTGGCAGCGCCGGTCGAGCTGGGAATCATCGAGAGCGCCGCCGCGCGTGCCCGCCGCAGGTCCTTGTGCGGAAAATCCAGGATGACCTGGTCATTGGTGTAGCTGTGAATGGTAGTCATGAAGCCCGAGACCACCCCAAACTTCTCATGCAATACCTTCACTACCGGTGCTAAACAGTTGGTAGTGCAGGAAGCATTTGAGATGATCCGGTGCTTGGCCGGGTCGTACTTCTTCTCGTTTACGCCGAGCACGACGGTGATGTCCTCGTTGGTCGCGGGCGCCGAGATGATCACCTTCTTGACCGTGCGGCCCAGATGCTGGCAGGCCTTCGTGGCGTCCGTAAAGTGCCCGGTGGACTCGATCACGATCTGGGCACCGACCGACTCCCAATCCAGCTTCTGCGGATCCCGCTCGGCAAAGACCTTGATCGCCTTACCGTCGATTGTGATCTCGCCCTCGGTGGCCGAAATCTCGTTCTTCAGGTTGCCCAGGATCGAGTCATACTTGAGCAGGTGCGCCAATGTCTGCGGGCTGCTGAGATCATTCACCGCGACAAAATCGATGTCAGGATTGCCGAGGGCCGTACGAAGCACGTTGCGGCCGATCCGGCCAAACCCGTTGATGCCTACCTTGACTGCCATGTGAACGCCTTCTCCTCAGGGGAAACCACCGTGCCCGATGTGCACTCCGATGCGGATTCCCGGGACAGTGGAAGCCTCGGGCCGCGGGCCGGTTCGGTGATGCCAAGTCGATGCTAGCACCGCGCATAAAGGTCAGGAAAATGCACCCCAGCCCGGGCGCAGGGACCCGCTAGCCACGCCCCTCCGAGTGCACAACGATTGCGACACCGCCAAGGGATGTGTACCATCCAATCCATGCGCGAATGGATGCGCGACAGACTCATGAGAAGACGCTCGAAGCGTGGTCCGAACGATTCGGAATCCACGGGCAAGATAGGACAGGAACTCCCCCCGAACCAGCTGGCCCCTCTGCGGCCCTCCTACCCTGAGGCGCCTGAAGAAGCCTCCTCCAGGCCGCCGCGCGAAGCTCAGCCACGCGAGCCCCAGCCGCGCGAAGCTCAGCCGCGAGAGCCGCAGACCCGCGAGGCCCAGACCCGCCAGCCTGCCCCGCCGCCGGCGCCGGCGCCCGAAGCGCCGGCTACCCCCGCATCGCCGCGAAACGCCGACGGCACGCGGGAACGCAGCAGCCGCGGCGGGCGTCGCAGGCGCGGCGGACGAGGTGGCAAGGGCCCCCGGCCCGACACACAAGGTACCGACACACAAAGCACCGACACACAGGTCCCGAACCCACAGAGCACCGGCGCGCGCGAGGGGCAGGAATATGCCGGCGAATATCCCTCGGGTGACGAGAACGAGAACGACAGCCCAGACCTGCCCGCAGACCTGCGCGACGATGACAGCGCACCCACCCCGGCAGGGCAGCTGGTGCACGAGACCCAGCCTGACTCGCCCTCCGTGCCGCCGCCCGCGCCCCAGGCCATGCCCCGCCAGCCGCGCGGCTTTGTCGTGCTCACCATCGGCCTTCCAGGGTCAGGCAAGACCACCTGGTTCAAGCGCCGCAGCGTCACCCCACTCTCCTCAGACATGCTGCGCAACATCCTCTTCGACGACATCACGGAGCAGCGCTACCAGGGGCTCGTCTTCTCGACCCTCCGGTCGCTCCTGCGCGCCCGACTCATCGCAAAGATGCCCTGGAACTACGTGGACGCCACCAACCTCTCCCCGCATGAGCGTCGACAGTGGATCAAGATGGCCAAGAGCTTTGGCTATGACGTGCATGCAGTCTTCTTCGATGTACCGTTTGAGGTCTGCATGGAGCGCAATCGCCGCCGCGAGCGCGTCGTGTCTGACGAGGTTATGCAGCAGATGAACGAGCGTCTGCGGCCTCCGGGCTTCAAGGAAGGCTTTTCCAAGATCACCGTGGTGCGGGTCAAGGGCGTCGCAGGCAGTATGCCCGCGGGCAGCCTGGGCGGCGACGCAGACTACGATGGCGACCCCGGCGCTGCCGGCCCCACGCACGACTCCGAGGGTGGCGGCTTTGAGCCGGGCGATGACGGCCCGGACGAGAGCAGCTTCTAGACCCCGGTGTTTCTCCTGTTGCGGCGCAGGCGGCTGCCTGAGACGATCGGAGGTCCATGCCGCCAGCCATCGAGTACCGTGACGTAAGCCTCACCACGGGCGGCCGGGCGATCCTCGATCACGTCCACCTCGCCCTCGAGTCCGGAACCACCACCGCCATCCTCGGTCGCAGCGGCTCCGGCAAAACCACCCTGCTGCGCATGGTCAACCGCCTCATCTCCCCCACCACCGGCCGGGTCTTGGTAAACGGTCGCGACGTCGCCATGGGCGACCTGATCGGCCTGCGTCGCACCATCGGCTACGTCATCCAGGAGGCCGGCCTCTTCCCTCACCTGACCATCGCCCGCAACGTCATGATGGTGCCTGAGCTTGCCGGCGGCGCCCGTGCCGGCTTCGCCCCGCGGGTGGAGGAACTGCTAGGCATGGTAGGGCTCGACGCCGCGCAGTTTGCCGGCCGCCACCCGGCGCAACTCTCCGGCGGGCAGCGCCAGCGGGTCGGGTTTGCGCGCGCCCTCGCGGCCGATCCGCCCCTCCTGCTCATGGACGAACCCTTTGGTGCGCTCGACCCGCTCACCCGCGCCGAGATGCAGGGGATGCTCCGGGCGCTGCTGGCCAGGCTGTGCGAAGAAGGCCGGCAGAAGACCGTTCTCCTGGTCACGCACGATCTCGACGAGGCACTCTTCCTGGCCTCGCGCATCGTGCTGGTAGAGAGTGGGCGCGTGGTGGCCGACCTCGCACCCCAGCAGTTTCTTCACTCGGCTGAGCCGGCCGTCGAAGCCTACGTGCGTGCCTTCCATCGCGCCGAAAAGGCGCGCGCATGAGCGCCTTTTTCTCGCAGCACGGCACAGAGATCGTCACCCTCACCATCGAGCACCTGTGGCTCACCGGCGCGGCCATCCTCTTCGCCACGGCCATCGCCGTACCCCTCGGCATCCTGCTCACGCGCCGGCAGCGGCTCGCCGGCCCCGTGCTCACGGTCGCCAACATCATCCAGACCATCCCCTCGCTGGCCCTCTTCGGCTTCCTGCTCCCCGTGCCATGGTTAGGCGATCGCGCCGCCCGCATCGCCATCGTCGCGCTCACCGGGTACGCCCTGCTGCCCATCCTGCGCAACACCTACGTGGGCATCCGCTCCATCGACCCCGCAGTGATTGACGTGGCCCATGCCTTGGGCATGACCGACCGGCAGCGATTGATCAAGGTGGAGCTGCCCTTGGCCGCCGGGGTCATCCTCGCGGGCCTGCGAACCGCCACCGTCACCTGCGTTGGTATCGCTACCATCGCCGCCGCCGTAGGGGCGGGCGGCCTGGGCGAGTTCATCTTTCGCGGCGTCGCCTCGGTCGACAACCGGCTGGTTCTGGCCGGCGCCATCCCCGCTGCGGCCTTGGCGCTCGCCGCAGACACCCTGCTCAGCTTCGCCGAGCGCCGCTTCTTTTCCCAAGACCAGCTTCAAGAAACAAAGTAGTGGATCGCCAGACCTTCATGGACGCTCATGCATCCGCAGCACCTCGGCCGCGCGTGAATGCTGTCCACTGTCTCCTGGCCTTCGCTGCTCTCACCCTGCTAACCGCCTGCGCCCCACCCCGCCCTGACCGCCCCGTCATCGGCGCCAAGAACTTCACCGAGCAGGTCGTCCTTGGCGAACTCCTCGCCCAGCACATTGAAGCCCGCACCGGCCTCCACGTCGAGCGACGCTTCTATCTCGCCGGCTCCTACCTCTGTCAGCAGGCCATGCTCTCCGGCCGCATCGATGCCTACGTGGAGTACACCGGCACCGCGCTCACCGCCATCCTCAAGCAGCCACCCTCGCCTGACCCCGCCACTTCACTCACTACCGTCCGCAGGCTCTACGACCAGCGCTTTCACATCGCTGTCACTGAGCCCCTGGGATTTGAAAATACTTTTGCCATGATCACGCGCGGCGACCAGGCAGGCAGCGCCGCCACCCTGACGCAGGCTGCCGCACTCACCCCGGCCTGGCGCCTGGGCGTGGGCTACGAGTTTGAAGAGCGCCCTGACGGGCTGCACGGGCTGGAGGCAGCCTACGGCCTGCGCTTCGCCGGCGACCCACGCACCATGGACCTCGGCCTGCTCTACCGCGCGCTCAACGGCCACCAGGTCGACATCATCGCCGGCAACTCGACCGACGGCCCTATCGCCGCGTATCACCTGCGAGTGCTGTCCGACGACCGGCATTACTTCCCTCCCTACGTCGCCGTGCCGCTGGTACGCGAGGAGGCGCTGCGGCGCTGGCCGCAGCTGCGGCCGGCGCTCAAGGATCTGGAAGGAAAGATCACCGCCGATGACATGCGCGCGATGAACGAGGCAGTGGACGGCGAGCATCGCGACGCAGCAGATGTGGTGCGCGCCTACCGGCTTGCACACGGCCTCTAAGCCCCCGCACCCGCCGCGGCTAAGGCCGGACCTTCGAAAAGACGTTGAGCTTGGACACGTCGTTGAACATCACAAAGACCGCAAAGAGCACCAGCACCACAAACGCAACCTGGTAGATACGCTCCTTGAACTGCTGGTTCAGGTCCCGTCTCAGCGCGCCCTCGATCAGAAGCAGCAGGATCATCCCCCCGTCCAGGATAGGAAAGGGCAGCAGGTTGAAGATGCCCAGGTTCAGCGAGATCATCGCCATCTCGCCAATGATAGGCTGCCACCCGGGCATGGTGATCGCTTCCCCGGTCACGCGCGCGATGCCGATCGGCCCGGAGAGCTGCTTGACGTTCGAGTGCCGCGAGAAGAGCTTGCGCAGCACCTCCACGATCAGGCCCGAGGACTGGACGTTGGTCTCCACAGACCGGCGGGCCGCCTCCGCCAGCGGCAGCTGTTCGACGACAAAGGGCGGCGGCTCCGGGCGGAAGCCGAGTCGGTAGCCCGTGCGGCCGGTGCCATCATCGCCCAGCATGGGCGTGACCGCAAATTGCAACTCCTGCCCGCCGCGGCTCACCCGCACGTCCACCGGCTTGCCCCCGTTCTGCTGCAGGTAGGCCATCACCGAGACCGTAGAGTGGAGCTGAACCCCGTTCAACGCAAG
>DASWUY010000135.1:0-1968 GCA_036401435.1 Acidobacteriaceae bacterium
GCCTGGCGAGGCAGGCCGGGAAAACCAGGTGCGGCAACCAGACCCGCGGAACTCCGCTGCGCCTGCCGCGGATGCCGGCGAGCCTAGCGCGAAGCGCCCTGCCGAGCACCGCGGGCCCGCGCATAGACTCCATCGTAGTCCGCCAGCAGCCGGTGGACGTCAAAGACTTCCGCGCCCGTACGCGAGGCCTGGCGCAGCGCCGCCCTGGCCTCCGGATCGCGCATCAGGCTGCGCAACTCCGCGGCCAGCTGCACCGGGCTGCCCGGAGGCACCAGGCGCCCGGCGCGTCCGAACTCGAGCATTTCGGGCGTGCCGCCCACCGCCGTCGCGACAATCGCGCAGCCTGCGCCGCGGGCCTCGCCGATGACCAGGCTGCAGGGATCGGCATAGGAGCAGAGCGTAAACACGTCGCACTGCTCGAGCAGGGTGCGGGGTGCGGGAACGAAGCCCAGGAAGACGACTCGGGCGGCGATGCCCAGGGCGTGCGCCTGGGCTTCCAGCTCCTCGCGATGCGGGCCCTCCCCGGCCAGGTAGAGCGTCCACTCCGGCATCTCGCCGAAGAGCACGGCCGAGGCCGTGATCAGGTCAAAGACGCCCTTTCTGCGATGCAACCCGCAGACAGAGAGGATCGAAGGGGAGGCAAGGGTGACCGGCTTCGGGTTCACCATGAACGGCTCGCGCGGCGAGCGGACCGGCGCATTCATCACCACGTCCACCTTGGCCGGCGGGTAGCCCTGCCGCAGCAGGTCCCGCTTCTCGGCCAGACTCACAGCCACCACCCGGCGGCCCAGGCGCATCAGGATCGAGTGCCGGTCAAAGGAGTTGTGCACCGTCGTCACCAGCGGCACCCCGGTCAACAAGGACACCAGGTACCCGATGACCGCGCTCCCCATCATGTGGGCGTGCAGCACCTCGAATCGTTCGCGGCGCACCAGGCGCCAGAGCTGCCAGGCTGCCGAGAGGAGCGAGAACGGCCTTCGCTGGTCCTGCTCGATGCGAAGATGGCGCACGCCATGCTGCGCCAGCAGTGGCTCAAAGGTGCCGCCGCCGCTCACAAAGACGACCGAGCATCCCTGATCCGCCTGCACACAGGCCAGATCGACCGCGACATGGACATTGCCATTGCCATAGCCGCAGTGCTTGGCCATGTGCACGATCCGCCGGACGACCAGCTCTGCTCCCGCCCGCGATGCCGCCCTCGGCCCGGAGTCCTTCCCCGGGCTGCCCGGCAGCTCTGCCACCCGGCGAACCTCGACTGCGGGCGGGTTCTGCCCGGAGCCGTTTTCTACCGGCGCGGGAGGAGCAACATCGATCGTGCGCATCGGATTCTGCTCCTGAGATCAAGCGTTTGGACCAAGCGTGCGTGACAAGCGTAGGGCAGTCGGGTGCGCACAGGTGGTGCCGGGCGCGGCTGCTAGTTGGCCTGGTGCGGGTTGGCGTAGTGGAAGAGCGCGGTGGCGCGGACCTTGTCCGGGTCGCATGGCTCGTTGGTATGCACGGAGCGGTAGCCCCAGAAGAAGTAGAGATTGCCGGGCTGCATTTTGATGCGAGTCAGGGGCGAGCTCTGGCTCTGGACGCGGCGCCGCAGCACGGCTTGCGTCAGCGGGTTGTCGAGCAGCGCCTTGTCTACCGCGTTGCGCAGGTAGGTACTGCGCACGCGGCGCGTGTTGGGCAGCATGACCAGGTCTCCGGACCGGCCGGAGGTGGGAATGCGAATCGGGATCAGGGCTGTGACCACGTAGGAGTCATAGTGAAAGATCAGCGAGTTCTTCTGCCCGGTCTCGCCCGAGAGGCACCGCAGCACCTGGTAGAACTTCTGCTCCGGCCCCTTGCGACCTGTGCCCTGCTCGTAGATACGCCGCATCAGGAGCTGAAAGCTCTCGGAAGCAGCAAGCTCTTCGAGACCCGAGCCGGTCACCGACTCCGGTCCGTTGAAGTGCACATACTCGCCACCCGAGCCGGCAATGG
>DASWUY010000136.1:0-5371 GCA_036401435.1 Acidobacteriaceae bacterium
CGGTGCAGCCATCCCCGCGTGCCCGCTCCGTCATGCCGCTGAGCGCTCGCCCTCAGCCGCGCCCGCAGTGGCTCTGACCGCTGCGGCCCTGCAAACAACCCTTCCAGCAGCGCCCGCAGATAGAGCCCCGTGCCCCCGCTCACAACCGGCAGCCGCCCCCGCGCTGCGATCCCGGCAATCGCCACCCGCGCCTCGCGGCTGTACTCCCCGGCCGAGTAGGGTTGATCCGGCGCCACCACGTCCACCATGTGGTGCGGCACCCGCGCCCGCTCGCCCGGCGTCGCCTTGGCCGTGCCAATTTCCATGCCTCGATACACCGCGACCGAGTCGCAGCTCACGATCTCGCCCCGGAAGCGCTCCGCCAGACGCATCGCGAGCGCGCTCTTGCCGCTCGCCGTCGGTCCCAGCAGCACCACCAGCAGGGCAGGCGTCCCCACCCTAGAAGCGCCACCAGCCCGGAGGAAAGAGCATCCCCCGCTCCGCCCGCAGCAGCGTCACCGCCAGGATCACGCCTGCGATCAGCAGCAGCCCCAGCACCTGCGAGCGCCGGTACCGCACTGCCATCGCCTCGTCCTCCGGCTCAGGCTCCGCCTTCTCGACCTTCCAGCTCACTGCACACCCGGCCGCTCGTTGTAGAGGAAGTAAAACCGCAGCTCCAGGAACGGACCCTTGAAGTCCTTCGGCAGCGGTGGGAACGGCGCCCCGTACTTGATCCCGCCCCACGCCGCCCGGTCCAGCGACACGTCTCCCGAAGGCCCCTCCAGCGTCATCTCCTTCACTGACCCGTCCGGCATGATCTTGAACCGGATCAGCACCCGCCCCTGCTTAGAAAGCGGCGGCTGCGCCGATGGCGGAATGATCGGGTACCAGGCACGCTTGGTGTCATAGATCACCCGCTGAATGTAGGGTCCGAAGTCCACTCCCAGCGTCGGCGACAGCACGTCCACCGCGCCATTCATCCCCCCATGCGCCCCCGGGGCATTCACCCCATCCCCGCCGCCGCTGTACCCGCCGCGCGAGGCCTGCCGCGCCGCCTGCTCCACTGCCTCGCCCGGCGTGGCGGGGCCGCTGGTGAAGTTGGGCTGGGTTGGTCGCGGAGCCGGCGCCTCCACCTGCGCCGCCTGGTTCTGCGGCAGCGGCAGCGCCGGACGCTGCACCGGGGGCGGTGTCGGCGGCTGTTGCTCCGCGGTCTGCGGCCTGGGCGCTTCCGGCTGCCGCGTCGGCGGCGGTGGCGGCGCCTGTCGCCGCAGTGCCTCCAGCGTCTTGGTATCCACATGCGGCCGGCTCTCCTCCGGTGTCGGCGCAGCCTGCTTCGGCCGCACCGTCTTCAGCGCGTCCGGCGGCAGGTTCAGCATGGTCATCTGCTGCTCGTGGTCCCGCATCTCCGTCGACGGGTCCACTACCCTGACATGGTGGATGTACCGCGGGCCAAACAACAGGTACAGAAAGACCAGCACGTGCAGCAGCAACGCGATCCAGATCTTCTCCCGCAGCAGCGCACGCGCCCGCTCATCCTCCAGGTCGTCGATGATGTGGAGAAGGTCATAGCTCTCCAGCCCCTCGTACCCCTGGCGCCCTCCGCGGCGCGGCGTACGAGGCGGCTCGGAAGGCGGCGGCGCTGCGTCTGTCTGGGTTTCCGTAATCGGCATTCTCTGGTCTTCAGCGGTCTCGGCGAACAACCCTGTTCCTCGCCCGCTCTCGCTCTTAAACTCGGCTACCCACGCTCACTTGAGGGTCCTGGGCCGTATCTCGCCAGCGCTCTAGGCCAGCCTCCGCAGCGGACCCTCTTGCGGCCGTCCACCGCCTGCGCCGCTCGCCCGGGGTGAGCCCCGTCCCGATTCTCTCACTCTTTCCCCCGCCGCCCAGACACCCGTTCCGCCGCAGCAGTTACTCCCGCGAGCCCGGCCCAAAACCCTCAGCCACGCCCAGCCCTGTCCGCCGACAGACCTCCCAACCCTCCGCCCCTTACAATCGACAGGAGATGTTCCAGGCAGTAGTGATTACCGTCAGCGACTCCTCGGCCCGCGGCCTCCGCCAGGACCTCTCCGGCCCCGCCGTCGCTCAGGCCTTGTCCCTCGCTGGGTTTGACGTGGTCGAACACGCTTTGGTTCCCGATGAGCAGCCGCAGATTGAAGCAGCCCTCTCCCGCGCTGCCGCCCGCGCGCCGCTCGTCATCACCACAGGCGGCACCGGCATCACCCCTCGCGATGTCACCCCGGAGGCCACCCGCTCCGTCTGCACCCGCCTTCTCGATGGCCTCTCCGAGCAAATGCGCGCCGCCGGCCGCCAGGAGACGCCCTTCGCCGTGCTCAGCCGCGGCCTCTGCGGCCTGCTCGGCTCCTCGCTCGTCGTCAACCTGCCCGGCTCCCCGCGCGGCGCCCTCACCTCGCTGCACGCCGTCCTTCCCGTGCTGCCCCACGCCCTCGGCCTGCTCGCCGATGCCCAGTCTCCACACCCGGAAGCGGGCCCCCCGGCAGGCCCGGCTTGAAGCACCTCGCCGCCCTCTTCGCCAAGTGGACCCTGCTCCTCGTCACCCTGCTCAAGCCCCTCGGCATCTGGGGCGCCGCCGCCGTCGCGCTCATTGACTCGAGCACGCTCCCGGTCCCCATGGACCTGCTCATCGCCACCTACATCTGGAACGATCGCCCCCACGCCGTGCTCTACGTCCTCATGGGCGCGCTTGGCTCAGCCATCGGCGGCCTGCTGCCCTTCCTGCTCGGCCGCGCCGGCGGCGAGATCTTCCTCCTCAAGCGCCTCGATCGCGCCCGCTACGAGCAGCTCCGCAACCGCTTTGAAAAACAGGAGTTCCTCGCCCTCCTCGTCCCCTCCATGCTTCCCCCGCCCACGCCCTGGAAGCTCTTCGTCTTCGCCGCCGGCGTCTTTGAAATGCGCGTTGCCCCCTACTTCCTCGCCGTCGCCCTGGGCCGCTTCGTGCGCTTCGGCGTCCTTGCCATCCTCACCATCCGCTACGGCCCCCAGGCCGAGAGCATCGTGCAGCATGCCATGCACAGCCACGCCCGCGGCGTGCTCACCGCTGTCGGCCTCCTGGTCCTCGCGCTCGTGGTCTTCGGCATCCGCAAGCTCATGGACCAGCGATCCCAGCCCGCTCCCTCCACCTGACCCTCTGCCGGTCAAGCCCCGCCGCCGGTGAGCAAGCCGGCCCCGGCGCGCACAAAAGCATTGACGCACTCCCCCAAAAGCTGTTCGAATCGCTCTCCGCAGCCGAGGAACCCCATGCCGCCCGCCCCAGACTCCGTCCCAGACTCACGTCAAGACTCTGCCGAGGACTCTGCCCTTCCCTCCGAGCTCTGGGGCCGCACCCTCGCCGGCCTCCGCGCCAACCAGCTCCAGCTCCCGCCCGACGAGCTCGCGGAGCTCGAAGCCCTGGTCAAGCGCGGCGCCGCCCTCCTCGCCTCGCACGACAGCTCACCGTCTACAGACGGCGCTATGAACCAGGCCATCTACGACATTGGCAACCTCGTCCAGCTCATCGCCAACGAACTCTCGGAGATGCAGTACTTCGAAGGCGTGCCCAGCCCCGCAGGTCTCGGCCAAGCTCCTCTGGCCCCCCCGGGGGACGACCCCCTTGCCACTCTCAGCCCCGCCCTGCACCGGCAAGGCTTCCAGACCGCCCTCGCGCGCTTCTGCCCATGCTTCCCCTTCTGCTAAGGCCCGCCCCCTCCATGGACGAACAGATCAAGAAAGCCTTTGACTTCGCTGCCGACCTCACCAAGCAGCTCGTCTCCCTCTCCACCAGCATCGTCACCGTCACCCTGCTCTTCTCCAAGGACTTCCAGCAGCACAGCCGCTACGCCAAGTCAGCCTGGGTCTGCTACCTCCTCTCCACCCTCTGCGGCATCTGGACCCTGATGGCCCTCACCGGCACCCTCGCCCCCGGTAAGGCGGCCGCCCCCACCCTCCAGATCGGCGCCAATATCCGCCTCCCCTCCGGCGCCCAGATCGCCTTCTTCGGCCTCGCCACCGTCTTCACCCTCCTGCTCGTCCTCACGAGCTACTAAGTGCGCGCAACGTCCCTCTAAGTCGCCTAACTCATCTGACAAAGCAAAGTACCGACTATTCACTGGCACTTATCGCTCCCCTGTGAGATAGTTTCCCGGCCAAAGCAACCGACTTAATCCTGGGCTTTAAGGAGAGAGCAGATGAAGCATTCCCGCGATTTGTTCATCGGCGACCGGCAGAGGCCGCTGAGCGTGCTCGAGATCTCGGAGCGCCGCCCCGTCCTTGGTACCGGCAAGCTCCCCGCCGAGCTGCAGGCGCTTCGGGCCAGCCGTTCCATCTTCATCGCCGGCCAAGACACTGAGCGTCCGCACATAAGCGTGGAACCGCTCCTGGCCGATGCCGCCCACGGCCTCGCCGGCGGCTGGCGCGTCGACATCACCCTCCACCACTCGCAGCAGATCGACGTGCCCAGGATCCGGCTCCATCGCGATCCGCCGGAGTACTACCGCGAGGGCCTCGACCGCGCCGTCGGCTACGACGGGCACCGGCCCGCCTGGATGGACCTCTCCCACGCGCCGCGCCTGCTCCCGCCTCACCAGCTTGCTCCCATGCGGCGGATCAATGGCCGCATGACCAGGCCGCTCTGGGTCTTCGGCGCCTACGACCCACAGCTCTTTCGCGACAGCAGCTATCCCTGGGGCACCGTCGGCCTCATCGAGAACAACGAGGGCTACACCGGCAGCGGAACCCTGGTCGGCGGAAACATGGTCGTGACCGCCGCCCACATGATCCCCTGGAGCAGCGGCTCCAACGGCTGGATGAAGTTCACACCCGCCGACTACCTGGGCCTCGGATCCCTCTTCGGCGCCAACGTTTACTCCTATGCCCTGGAGGCCCGCGCCTTCAACAACGGCATGAACGTCAGCGGCTACGACTGGGCCATTCTCCGCCTCGATCAGCGCCTCGGCGACATGGTCGGTTACATGGGCTACACCGGCTACGCCGACAACTGGGAGGGTCTGAACTTCTGGACCGTCGTCGGCTATCCGTGGGGCGTGGGCCCGTTCTGGCAGGGTGGCATCGATATCAACGATGACGATGAGGACTCAAACGGCGGGCAGGAACTGGAGTCTGTGACCGCTGACATCCTCCCGGGTAACTCCGGAGGCCCTATCTTCGCCTGGTGGGATAACAACCCCAGGGTCGCCGGGGTCGTCAGCGGTGAGGAGACGGAATACGTCTTCCCCGCCGGCTCCCACCAGGACAACGTCTTCGCCGGCGGCCCCGGATTCACGGACCTGATCGCCTGGGGACGCAGCAACTGGTAGCCCCCACCTGGCTGACGGATCGAGAATGAGGTGTTTTCGCGCGGACCGCGGCCCATACAGTCAAACAAGAACAATGCCTGCAT
>DASWUY010000137.1:0-14745 GCA_036401435.1 Acidobacteriaceae bacterium
CGGTCAACCCGTTGGGAAGATCGCCGTAGGCCGCATTCACGTTGGCGAAGCTGACCTTGCCTTGCAGGTCCGGTCGCTCGATCGTGCCGCCGACGTTCATGTTGAAGGAGACCAGGCCCGAGGCGTTTGCATCCGGAACCAGCGCATGCGCGATCTTCATGTCGACTGAACCGGTAGAGCGAAGATCGATGGCCCGGTCTGTCCCGAAGAGCTGGGCGGTACCCTGGGCGCGAAGGTCGGTTCCACCGCCCGAGATGTGCAGCGGATCGAGTGCGAAGATTCCTCCCCGGAGCCTCGCATGGAGGCCAGTGTCGGTGGCCAGCGGGATACCCTGCGCAACCACTTCCAGCCGCGTCAACTGCGCGTCACCGGCCAGCAGCTTGGGGGTGCCAAGCGGCCCGGTAACGGTGACGGTGCCCCCAATCTGCGAATGCGCCGTAACCCCCTGCACGTTGAACATCTGCAGGTAGGGGTTCAGGTCCAGGTTGGTCAGGGTCAGCCGGGTATCGGTCTGGTACTTGCCGGCGAGCGCAGTGGTGCCATGCACCTGCGCGGTCGCTCCGCCTAGCCTGGTGGTCACGTCCAGCAGCAGGTTGCCGCGTTCCGTGCGCGCCGCCACGTCGATGCCGCCGGTCTGCGCCGGCCCACCTCCGCTGTTGGCAAGCGACAGGTTGACCAGGTGTGCGGAGGCGTTCACGCTCAGCGACGATAGCGGAGAGGTCGAGGCTGTCGACCCTGAGCCCTGCGCATCGAAGCTGAGCTGGCCCCCGATCACCAGCGGCGCCGTCTTGACGCTCTTCAGATGAGCCAAGTCAAAGCCCGAGCCCTGCGCCTTGAAGTGGAAGAGACTCGACGAAAGGTTGAAGCCACCTTCCCCGGTGAGCTGCCCCCCATTCTCAAGAAAAACAAGGTTCGAGGCGCCCACGTCGCGGCCGGCGTAGACCAAGTCCGCGTTCAGGCTCTTGTACGGTTCGCCATAGATATCGCCGCCTGCGATGGCTAGATGCCCGCCGCCGTTCAGGTTGTTCAGCGTGCCGCTCACGTGGGTGTGCAGGGTAAGCGTGCCGGTGACGGCGAGGGACTGCCCGGCCAGCGCAAAGAGGTCAGTGAGGGCAGCGCGATCGATCGCCGCATCCGCATTCACGGCCGAGTGATCATCGAACACCAGGCGGTGGCGGCTCAACTGGTGCGCCCGAAGCTGCCCGGAGGCGCGGATCTGCGTCGTGCCGCGCACCAGCAGCGAACTCTGCACGTTGATCAGCGCCGGGGAGTACTCGGCGTCCGCAGTCAGTGAGTCGAAGTGGATGGTGGCAGGAAGCGCGGGAGCGCTCGGGGTAGCGGACGCCGCTGACCCGGAACCATTGCCCGGCGCGGTCCCCGGGTTGCCAGGGGAAGCCGACCCACTCGCAGAGTTGGGGATGGGTACCTGCTGGCCGGAAGGATCGGCACAGGTGATGGCCGCCCCGCCCGTGGTGCCGCCTGGAGGCACGACGCAGGTCTGTTGACCAGGGGCTGTGGCAGGAGCCTTCAAGGGAGCCGGCGGCACCACCCCCGCGGGGACGGCGGCCCGTACCACCTGGGCCCCGGGTGCGGGCTGGTTGAGCAAGATGTCGAAGTTGTTGACCGAGAAGTGACCCTTCACGTCAGGATCGGCCAGGGTGCCGGTGACCGTGCCCTGAAACTGCGCCTGCCCATGCAGCTGGATCGGGATGGCCTGGGTGCCCTTCTTGCCATTTGCGCCCACACCGGCGGCGATCAGGGCGCGGTTGAACTCACCGAGATTGGACACGGTGACCTGCGCCTGCAGCGAAGCATTGCGACCGGCCGCGAGCCCCACGCCGCCCGCTACCTGCAGGTGGGTGCCCGGCGTGTTGGCCTGCAGCTGGCGCACCAGCACGCTGTTCTCGCGGCCAGAGTAGGCCACGTCCAGCATCCCGTTCACCGGCACATCCCCGTTCGCAGGCTGCGCCGGGGCGTTCAGCGCAATCTTCGCATCCGCCGCCAGGTCGCTGGCATTGCCGGTCCAGTTGAGCGCCACGGTACCGGACGCCGTGGTGGCGAAGCCGAGGTTCTGGAACTTCGGCGGCGCGATGATAGAGAGGATGGTAGGCAGGTTGAAGTTGCTCAGGCGCGCGTTGACTACACCGCGCGAGACTTGGGCCTTGGCTGCCGGGTTGGCTGTAGCCTGGGCGACGACCTGGTTCGCCTGCCTTGCTCCATTCGCCGCCGCCGCTGGCTTGCCTCCGGCAGCAGGCGACGCCGCAGCCGGCGCAGAGCTTGGCTGCGGTGCGGGTGAGAGCCAGTTATAGAGGTGGGCCTCGCCATCCACGTTACCCCCGCGTGCCAGGCGCGCCTGCAGGTCGTTGAGCGAGAGCTCGTCCTGGGTGATGTGCACCCTGGTCGCAGCGCTCATCCCGGCGATGTCGACGCCCGAGCCGCGATAAACTACGCCGGCCAGCCGCGTCTCCCCATCTACCGTAAAGAGAGCCTTGGTGCCCTTGCCCTGCAGGTCCAGCGCTACCACGCCCTGGTTCAGGCCAGGCACAGGAGCCAGCGCCGCCGCCTCTCTCAGATCGATCGTTCCCTTTGCCCCCATTTGCCAGTGCGGGTCGTTGAAGTCAGAGAGATGAGCGTGCGCCATCAGCTTCGACGTTCCCGCAACAAAGGCCAGTGAGGAAACATCGAGCTCGTTCCGGCCGGCATCCGCATTCACGGTGAGCCTGGAGTGAAGGGGCGCGGCGATGCCCCGCTGCGCCGTGATATCCGCAATCGAAAGGCTGCCCGTGTAGTGATCGCGTGAGGGCACGTAGTTCACGCCGAGCTCAAGGTCGTTGGCTGCCAGGCTGAAGGGCATGGCCTGCTGGTTCAGGAGCGCGGTGCCGTTGTTGATCTCGGTACGGTCCACTGCCAGGTCGAAGAGGGTATCTGTGGTCGACTTGTTGCTGGGCGCGGACTTCTTCCGCGGCACCGGCTGGTTGGTCGTGCCGTCCTTGTAGACAATCAGGTGGACGACGGGGCGATCGACCCCGAGAAAGGTCAGACCGACCTTGGCCCGGAAGAGCGAGATGATCTTGACGCGGACATGCAGCTTGTCCAGATGCGCATAGGGAACCTCGTTCGCCGCCTCAAGCCCGTGGATGGTGAGGTTGTCGATCTCAAAGTCCAGCTTGAAGATGTGCCAGCGCACCGTACCCAGCTCGACCCGACCCCCAACCGAGTCCTCAAGCGTCGAGACCAGGATGCCCCGCACCCTATTCTCGAAGGCAGGCGTGGTGCTGTACCAGTACACACCCGCCACGGCCACAACCAGCAGCAGCATGAGTCCGGCCCCGGCGCGCAGCAGGAAGCGCAATGCCTTGTGCCGGCGCGGGTCTTGCTCATGCCGATCAGCGCGACCCAACCCTGCCTGGTTTGCTTCCGTGCTCACGCGCCGCTCCCCATGTCGTCGTCCTGGTTGTTGGTGCTTTCTCCGTAGGCAGGTACCAGGATCTGCACGCTGCCCTGCTGCCGCAGCGTGGTCTCCCAATCATCGATCTGTTTGGTCACCTGCTGCTGCAGCAGGATCTCCTGGATGCGCGGCGCCAGCGACTTGACCGGCGGCGGCGTCTGGTGCTTCTTGTGGAACTCTGGCAGCAGGTTTGCCTCGTAGTATTTCTGCACGTCCGCCGGCGGGATGCGGATGCCGGAGCGGAAGCGCAGATTCAGGTAGTCCAGAATAACCAGCCGCTGCCTCCACCGCTCCCTCACCTCGTCCGGCGAAAGGCTGCGCTCGGCGAGAAACCGAGCCCAGCCCGCGTCGCTCTCGCAGTGCGCAGCCGCGCAGCCGGGCAGGTCCTTGCGCATCTCCGCGATGACCTTCGACACATCAGCATCGGTGATCTCGGGGGAGGTCTCCTGCTGCGCTTTCATCTGTTGCACGATCAGGGTGCGCGTGACCAGGTGCTGCGCGGCCCGCACCGCCGTGTTCTCGCCGGCCGGCAGCATCTGCAACGACTCCAGCCGCTGCTCCTGCTGCACGTCACTCTCCAGCAGCACTTCCCCATTCACGATCGCGACCACGCTGTCGAGCACCTTGGCCTGGCCCTCCGGTGCGCCGGCGGCCGCAGTCTGCCTTGCGTCGGCAGCCTGGCTGGTCGCCGTTTGGGCCTGCGAGGGCGCCACATGCGCCGGCACATCGTTCTGCACCGGTGCCGCATTCTGCGCCAGCGCGGGCGCGGCCAGCAGGCCGGCAACTAACCAGAGATAAGCAGAGGTTCGCATTAGAAGGCCTGCCCGATGCTGAAGAAGAAGTTGATATGCGGCGCCTGGCTATATCGCGGGATGGTCACACCCTGATTGTTGTAATACTCCGGCTGCGGGTAGAGGGGCGGATTCAGGTTGTAGCTCGTATCGACGCGGATCGGGCCTATCGGCGTGCGGTAGCGGGCGCCGATGCCGATCGCATGCGAGAAGTAGTTGTAGCTGCACAGACCGTTCAGCCCGATGCTGTTCTTCTCCGAGTTCGGCTGCTGCTGATCGGTCCGGCTCGTATCGCGACAGCCCGCGCGATCCGGCTGCCGGAAGCGCAGGAAGCTGGGCCAGATGTCAGACCCCTTGACGAAGACGTTGCCCATGTCATGGAAGAGCACAAAGCTGACGCTGTCGCCCACATAGGGCAGCGTCGGCGGAGGCAGGCGCAACTCAAAGTTATTGATGAAGGCTGCCGCGCCGCCGATCGGGAATCCGGTCTCAGAGTCGCGCGGACCGGCCGCGTTGATGCCAAAGCCGCGGTGCGACTGCGCGCCGCCCCCGTAGATGCGCTCGGGGATGGGAATCAGCTGCTCGCTGGTCGTCCCGTAGGACCGCTCCCAGGCAATGCGGGTACTGCGCGCAAAGATGTAGTGGTGCACATTGCCGAAGGAGTAGTAGGTGGAGTTGGTGCCGTCGAAGCGGTTGAAGTTCGATGCCGCCCCGAAGTGCGAATCGGAGAAGAACTCCTGCACCGTGTTGTAGGTGCCGCCCTGCCCATCGAGCGCAGAGGGACGCCGCGTATCGCGGATCCAGGTGATGCCGGGGCCACCCACGGTCGCTGACGCGGCCGCGATGGGAATCTCACTGGGGTCAATCTGCAACGTGTTCGGATCGACTTTCACGCGCCGGAAGGCCATCTGGTAGATAAGCGTCGTGGGGCGGTTCAGGCGTTGCGAGAGCCGTGCCGTGCCTTCCAGGCGCGAGGCAGCGTAGGTCGACACATCGCGTGCGTCCGTGTACCCGCCGGAGAGCTGAAAGGTGAGGCTGGTCCGTCCCAGGAACCGTGGGTCGGCATAGGTCAGCACAGCGCGCTTCTCGAGCGAGCCATAGGCTGTCTTCAGGGTCAGCGAGTTGTCGCTGCCGCGCAGGTTGATGCGCGAAACATCCACCTCCACCAGCCCGCTGGCGCCGAACTGCCCGTTCGCGCTGTTGGCGCAGGTGGGCGTCTGCCCCAGCTGAATGCGCTGGTAGATGTTGCAGGAGGGTGTGCCGGTCTGCACCTGGAAGCCAAAGCCGTAGTTCACATCCCAGCGCTTGGCCTCGCGGAATTGCAGCAGCACATCCTTGCGCAGCTCGTCGCCATTCGGGTTCTGCACCGCAGTGTTGACGCCGTTGAACAGCGTCAGGTCATACAGCTGGCGCTGCGTGTCGATCAGAGCGGACTGATCCAGCACATCCCCCGGGTGCACCAGGATGTGGGGCGCAACGGTGCGCGGCCGCGTGTAGTGCAGCCCGGAGACGACCACGTCCTTGACAAAGATCTGCTCTCCCTCGCTGATGTTCATGGTCACGTCGATCAGGTTCGGGTCCTTAGGGTCGGCAAGCTGTTTGAGCGTCACGCTGGCCTGGTCATAGCCATGACCCAGGTAGTAGGTCAGCACCTGCGCACGGTCGTTGGTCAGGTTGTTCGAGTTATACGGCTGCCCTACCTGCGTGCTCAGGAGAGGGGTGAGCGTCCCGGTGGGCACGTCGTTGTTGCCGACCAGGGTATAGGTGCCAAAGCGCTGCTGGATCCCTTCAACAATCTCGTAGTTGACCGTCAGATGAGAGATCTTCGAAGGCCGCCCCTTCTTGTCGAGGGGAGAGTCCTTCACCACCGGCGTGACCTTCACATTGCTGAAGCCGCTGCCCTCGTAGATGGCCCTGATGGTCGCCACGTCTGAGGCAACGAGCGCCTGCGAGTAGATGCCGCGGTGCTCGAAGATGCTGGCCGGATGCACGTTGAGACGCGGTGTGATGAGCGTGGTCGCGAAGTACTTGTTGCCGTGAATGTTGACCGAGTCCACATCATGCAACGCCCCGGGAGCGACATGGTAGGTGACCACCGTTTGACCGGGTGTCACTGCCGCCTCATCATGGGTCACCTGCACGTTGAAGTAGCCTTCCCGCTGGTAGATGTCGTGAATGCGGCGGTTTCCTTCGTTCAGCAGGTCCTCGTCCACCGCTCCTTCCTCGTAGACGGGAACCAGGTTCCGGATGCGCCCCTTGCTCATCTTGACGCCCTCTACCTTGACCAGGACCTTGGGCCCCTGGTTGACCTTGAAGGCGTAGTCAATCTGGTTGACCGGAGGCTGGAAGGTCTTGGTGTCAAGCGTCACGCTGGACTGCAGCAGCTGCTGCTTCTGGTAGTTGGCCCGCAGCTTCGCCAGCGCAGTGTTGACCGTATCGCGTGAGACCTTGGAGCGGCGCTTGAGCTTGGCCTTCTTGCGAAACTTCTCCGGGGTCAGGCCGCTATTGCCCTCTACCACAACGTTGCCCACCCGGGCCTGCTTGCCCACGGCAATGTCATAAAAGACGTTTACCTGGGCGTGCGCAGGATCATTCTCCGTGCGGGGCTTGATCGTCGCCTGGTAGTACCCGTTGGCCTCAAGCGTCTCCTTAAGCAGCCGCTCCGCGCGGGCAAGCTTGTCAGGACTGAAGGGCGTACCCGGGCTGAGCTTGGTCGCGCTCTCGAGCAGGCTGCTGAAGTTCTCCTGCTTGACGCCACGGATGGTGACCCGGCCCAGGAACACCTGCGGCGTGCCATGGAAGATCAGGGTGACGGAGTCGGCCTGGCGCGTGCCCTCGATGTCAATGGTCTGGTAGAGCCCCGTCGCGTACAGCCGGCGCAGGCTGGAGCGCACCTTCTGTGGGTCCAGCGGATGGCCGGGCTGCAGGTCAAGCATGGAAGGCAAGGGCTCCAGCCGATCCGTCGAGACACCCACGAAGCGCACAGCCGCCACCTGCAGCCCGCGCCAGGCACGCAGGTTCTCCGTACCTTCCCCGGCCACCGAGTCAGGCTTGGCTGCTGTCATCGGTGCGCTCTCGTCGTAGCCAGGCAATCGCGCCGCATTGGGCAGCGTCTGTTGCGGACCGGGCCCCTTGGCCGGCGCCGCCGGTGCAGGCGGTGCGCTGCTTGAGTTCACCGTGCCCTGCGCGCCAGCCAGGCTTGCCGCCGCACCCAACCAGAGAAGACTGACCCACAATACGGCCGCCCGGCGCCCAATCCTTGCTACCAGCGCCCTCGGCAGCTTGCCTTCACTCACGCTCATCAATGCCAACCAGCCTCATCCCTCACCGGACCGCCTGAATCATCCCTGCTGCGGGGCCAAGTGCGGCCCTTATTTCCTGTTGCCTGCTCAGGCGGCAATGCCCAAGGCAGATGCGCCGTTAGATGCGCAAAATGCTCACGCCTTGAACCTGCAGCCCGAGCAAAATCACCGGCGATACAGGTACGCCGCTAGTCCATGGCTGCGCCGCCTTCCTTACGCTCAAACCTCGAGAACCACACACCCGAGCCTATACTGGGATCGAGGTTGCATGCCAGTTACGGAGCGGGTAAAGGGGCCAGCCACGGGCGCGATCACGGGAACAATGCCGGCATCCATCTCCTCTGCCGAACGCTACTCGCGCCAGGTACTGTTTCGAGGCATCGGGGCCCAGGGCCAGGAGCGCCTCGCCACCTCTCAGGTCGCAGTCGCGGGCTGCGGAGCCACGGGCGCCGCCGTGGCCGGCCTGCTTGCGCGCGCAGGCGTTGGCACTCTGGTGCTGATTGACCGCGATTTCGTCGAGGAAAGCAATCTGCAGCGGCAAGTGCTCTTTGACGAAGCCGACGCCCGCGAGGGGCTACCCAAAGCGGAAGCCGCCCGCCGCAAGATTGGCCTCTTCAACAGCGATGTGACGGTGCTGGCCCAGGTAGCTGACCTTGTTCCCGGCAATATCCATCCCTTGCTCGCCGGGTCGACACTCGTGCTCGATGCGACCGACAACTTTGAGACCCGCTACCTGATCAACGACTACGCCATCGAACAGGCGACGACCTGGATCTATGCGGGCGTAGTAGGCGCATACGCGGTGGGCATGAACATCCTGCCAGGTGAAACGGCGTGCCTGGCCTGCCTGTTTCCTGATCCCCCGCAGGGGCTGGTCGAAACCTGCGAGACGGCAGGCGTGCTGAACACCGCCGTCAACCTGGCCGCGTCTATCCAGGCGACCGAGGCACTGAAGTGTCTGGTCGGGGCGCGGGACACGATGCGGCGCACCTTGATCTCGCATGACCTTTGGACCAATGAGCGCTCCGAGGTCTCCGCACAGCTGCCGCGTACCGGGTGCCGCACCTGCCAACTGCGCGACTTCCAGCACCTGCGCGGAGAGAGCCGGCCACATATCACCCTGTGCGGCCGCAACAGCGTGCAGATTCACGAGCATGCGCGTCCCGTGGAGTTTGCCTCGCTGGCCGCCCGGCTGGCTCCGCTTGGGGAGGTACGGTACAACGGATTGACCCTCCGCTTTCGGCGCGGCCCGCACACCCTCACGGTGCTCGCCGACGGCCGCGCACTGATCCAGGGAACGGCGGACGTTATGCAGGCGCGCAGTCTCTATGCACGGTTTCTTGGGAGCTGAAGGGCACCAGAAGCGGCATTGCGGCCGAGCCTCGCTACCAGAAAGGGTCCGCGTTACACTTGACCAGCGGCAACCGTGCCCGGACTTGCGGCGTCTCACCACAGACTTAGCGTGGTGGCAGCGATGCAGGGAGCCTTTCTGCGCTTTGCGGCGGACCGGTGCGTGGGCCCTGAGCCTGCAACGATCCCTGCACCGAACTGGAGCGTTCATCTAGATGGCAACACCCGATCTTGAGCTACCAGCCGCCACCCTGAGTGCCACACCGGGACCCAGCCCGGCCAAGGGACCAACCCAGCATCTGCGCCGCAACCCGCCCATAGCCGGCGAAGCCGAAGCGATCGCGGCCGCGCAAGGGGGCGATGCCCGCGCCTTTGAGACGCTCTACGCGCTACACAAGCGCCGGGTCTACTCCCTGTGCCTGCGCATGCTGGGCAATGTCGCCGAAGCCGAAGATCTCACGCAGGAGGCCTTCCTGCAGCTCTACCGCAAGATTGGTACCTTCCGAGGAGACTCGGCCTTCTCCACCTGGCTCCATCGCCTCGCGGTGAACGTAGTACTGATGCACCTGAGAAAAAAGGGCCTGCCCCAAGTATCGCTGGAGGAGACTCTTGAGCCGTCGAGCGACGATGGGCCGCGCAAGGATATTGGTGCACGCGACCTGCAGCTCTCCGGCTCCATTGACAGGGTCACGCTCGAGAGGGCGGTGGAAAACCTGCCCCCCGGCTACCGGCTAGTCTTCGTGCTGCATGACGTGGAAGGCTATGAACATAACGAGATAGCGGGAATGCTTGACTGTTCGATCGGCAACAGCAAATCGCAGCTCCATAAGGCGCGCATGAAGCTGCGTGACCTGCTGAAGAGCGGCCTGCGGAAGGACAACACAGAATGAGCGAGACGCGCGATTCGTCGGGGGACCAGACCTGTGCCGAGTTCCAGGATCGGCTGCCGCAGCTGTTCGAGTCCCAGGTAGACTTCAGCAAGGAAGAGCACCTGAAGCACTGCGACAACTGTGCCGAGCTGGTGCGCGACCTCAACTACATCGCCCAGCAGGCAAAGTGGATCATGTCGCCCATACACGATCCTTCGCCTGCGGTGTGGAACAACATCGAAAGCGCCCTGCAAGCACCGGAGCCAGAGCAGAAGAGCCGCTAGCTCCAGCGAAAGTGCCAGTGAGTCCCATCTCGCGCATCGTGCTCACCGGCTTCATGGGCTCAGGCAAGACCACCATCGGCGCGCTTCTTGCTTCCGCCCTGGGCTGGGCATTTGCCGATGTCGACCAGATCCTGTCTGACGCGCAGGGCGCCCCCATTTCACAGATCTTCGCCCGCGTCGGAGAGTCCGGCTTCCGGCAACTGGAAGCAGAGACGATAGCCCAGCTCCTTGACCGGAGCTACGTCGTCATCGCGCTTGGCGGCGGGGCGCTCGAGTCCGACTCAACACGCGCGCGACTCCTTGGCGACCCAACCACGCACCTCCTCTTCCTTGAAACGCCATTGTCCGTGGCGCTCGCCCGCTGTCAGGCTGAAGGCGGAGCAGCGGTACGCCCGCTGCTCCAGCAGCCGGCTGAGCTCGAGGCCCGCTTTGCTCGGCGGCACGAGCACTACCGTCTGGCTCACCAGACCCTGTCTACGGAGGGGCGCACGCCCCAGCAGCTGCTGCACCTCTTGATCGAGAGCCTGCCACCGCTTGTGACACGGCTGCCCGCGTGAGCCGCATCGCCCACGGCCGCTTCTGTGTGGCACACAGGTCCTCTGCCTGCGCGGTAGTCTGATCACGGCGCCGCGGCCAGGTTTTCGCCGACGCCCCGCCAGTACCGCAAGAGCGAGAGGAGACTGCCCCACATGAGCCAGGAACCAAGTCCTTCCATACGAGCCGGGCGCAGCAACATTGTCTTCGCCGTTTCACTCGTGCTCGGCCTCTACCTGGTATGGCTCACGCGCGAGGTGCTGTTGCTGCTCTATGTCAGCGCCCTGTTCGCGGTCGTGCTCATGCCGCTGCTCAAGTGGATCATGCAGCTGCGCGTAGGCAAGTGGCAGGCGGGACGCGGGGTGGCGATCCTCCTGCTGCTGCTGTGTACCGGTGGCTTGCTCACGCTCTTCTTCATGTTCGCCCTGCCGCCAGTCATCCGCGACATGCAGGAGTTCATCCAGGAGCTGCCCACCCGCGGGCCCCAGCTCCTGGGCCGGCTGCAACGCCTGCCGCTGGCCAGGCACCTCGACCTCGGAGGCATCAACCAGAAGCTGCAGGACTTTGCCTCCAGCTCCGCCGGTCTGGTCTTTGAGTCGGTGCGAAACGGCGCGGGCAAGCTGGCCAGCATTCTCACTGCCGTCATCCTCACGGTCTACTTCGTGCTTGAGGGCGAGAGCGCCTACTTCTTCGTGCTCAGCTTCCTTGAGGAACAGCCGCGCGTGCGGCTCGCACGTACGCTCGTCAAGGCCGAGATCCGCATGGGCAAGTGGCTGCTGGGCCAGGGCTCGCTCATGCTTATCCTCGGCGTCCTGTCGACCATCGTCTTCGCGTCGCTCAACATCCGCTACGCCTACGCCCTCGGCGTGCTCATGGGTCTGTTCAACATCATCCCTGTCGCGGGCGCCTTCATCTCCATGTCGCTGGTGATCCTGGTTGCGGCCATCGACTCCTGGGGACGCGTGCTCGGCGTGGTCATCTTCTACGCCATCTATGTCCAGGTGGAAAATGCCTACCTCACGCCGCGCATTATGAAGAGCAGCGTGGACCTCTCAGGTCTCGCCGTCATCGTCTCCCTGCTCCTGGGCACGGCGCTTGCCGGGGTGGCAGGCGCCCTTGTGTCGGTCCCAACAGCCGTGCTGGTAGCGGTCCTGCTCGACGAATACCTGGTGAAGAGGCCGCCCGTGGTCCTCGCGTCCTCTGGGGACGCCGCCACCCTGATCAACCTGCACACAGGCGATTAGCCCCCGGCACGCTTGACAGGGCGCAACCAAAGCGGAGGGAACGCTGCCCAGCCAGGTACGGGCGGCCGGCTGCCCTCGCGTGAGCTTGGTAGAATGACCTCGTGGCCCCACTCCTCATCTCGGCAGCGCGGCTTACCTCGCGGGCTGCTGCCCACGCTCCCGCCGCGTGCGCCGCAGACCGGGGCAACGCTTGATGGTTCCCCTGGCGCAGGCTGCCCGCGTTCCCGTGGCAGCCGATCCGGTAACGGCGGACGAAGCAACTGCTGACAAGGCTGCAGTAACCGCGCCGAAAGGCGAACTCGCCCCGGGAGCGACCGCGTCGCGTCTGGCCGACTACGCCGAGCTCTTCAAGCTCCGGGTCACGGCGAACATCGTCTTGACCGCCTGGGCAGGCTTTTACCTGGGTAGCCTGCGCACCGGCATCAGCAGCATGCAGCCGGGGTTGATCGCGGTGCTCCTGGGCATCGGTCTGGTAGCGGCAGGCTCGGCCGCGATGAACGAAGCGATCGAGCGCAAGCTGGACTTCAAGATGCTGCGCACCGCACGACGCCCCATGGCTGCCGGCCGCATCGGCATGATCCACGGCTTGACCGTGTCCTTGGGAACCATGGTGCTGGGCACCATCTTCCTGATGCACGCGGCCAACCTGCTGACCGGCCTGCTGACCCTCGGCACCGCGTTCACCTACATCGCCATCTACACGCCGCTCAAGCGATACACCACGCTCGCAACCTTCATTGGCGCTTTCCCCGGAGCCATGCCCCCGCTTCTGGGCTGGGTCGCCGCGCGCGGTTCCATTGAGTGGGCTGCGGTCGCGCTCTTTGCCCTGCTCTTCGTCTGGCAGTTCCCTCACTTCATGGCCATCGCCTGGCTCTATCGCGAAGACTATGCTCGCGCCGGCATCCGCATGCTGCCCGTGGTGCAGCCCGATGGCTGGTCGACCGTGGTAGAAGCGATCAGTTACGCCGTGCTGATGGTGCCGGTCAGCCTGCTGCCCGTGTACCTGCACCTGGCCGGCTACTGGTACGGCGGGGTGGCGCTGGCGCTTGGGCTGGTCTACCTCGGCTACACCATCCGCTTCTCCCGCATCACCCGGGCTCGCTCCACCGTGGAGAGCAAGATGTACGCTCGCGACCTCTTGAAGGTGAGCGTGATCTACCTTCCGCTGCTGCTTCTTACGCTCATGTTGAACGCCACAGGAAAGTGAGCAGCCGATGACCCTTGCGACCGCTCTATCGAAGGCTCCCGCTGCAGCGGCCGAGGACCAGCCCGCACCCATTGTGCTGGATGGGCTCACGCACAACTACGGCACGCGCCGGGCGCTTGACGAGGTCAGCTTTGAGGTACGCCCGGCAGAGATCTTCGGCCTGCTGGGTCCAAACGGCAGCGGCAAGACGACGCTGTTCCGCATCCTCTCGACGCTCATGATTCCCGCGGCCGGGTGCGCCCGGATCTGCGGCTATGACGTAGCCCGTGAGCCGCACCAGGTGCGTCGCCGGATCGGTATCGTCTTCCAGGCGCGCTCCATCGACATCAAGCTCACGGTGGCCGAAAACCTGATGCACCAGGGTCATCTCTACGGGCTGCGCGGAGCAAACCTGCGACGGCGCATCGACCAGGTGCTGGGTCGCGTGCTGTTGCTCGATCGCGCCAAGGATCCGGTCGAGACGCTATCCGGCGGCATGCAGCGCCGGGTCGAGCTCGCGAAAGGGCTCATCCACGCGCCCTCTGTCCTGCTGCTTGATGAGCCCTCGACGGGGCTCGATCCGGGCGCACGCCGCGACCTGTGGCAGTACCTGCGCACTCTCCGCGATGAGGATGGCGTCTCGGCCCTCGTCACCACGCACCTCATGGAAGAGGCCGAGCACTGCGATCGGCTCGCCATTCTGAACGCCGGAAAACTGGTCGCCCTGGGCTCGCCCGTCGAGCTGAAGTCGGGCATCGGCGGCGACGTGGTGCAGTTGGAAACAGCAGGCCCGGTGCAGGCTGCAGAACTATCGGAGCGGGTCGGCCATCGATTCTTTGTCGCCGCCCAGGTGCACGGCGCCACGGTCCGCCTTGAGCGCCCGCAGGGTCATCGCTTCGTCGCCGAGGCCATTGAGGCTTTCCCGGGCCTGGTGGAAGGCATCAGCGTCGCCAAGCCAAGCCTTGAAGACGTCTTCATCCAGCGTACGGGGCATCGCTTCTGGACCGAGAGCGGAGCCGAGGCAAAGCCAGACACCAGCACTTGCGCCCGGAACGCGACACCCCACACGGAGCCGCTCTAGACATGGCCACCCTTGCCGCACCAGCCCGTACCCCCACTGTCGCACGCGCATCCATCGCAAGCGCCCGTCCCTCTACCTGGATCGCTGCCGCCTCGCTATGGCGGCGCGAGATTGTGCGCTTCTACCGCCAGAAGGCTCGCGTCATCGGCGTCATTGCCTCTCCGCTGCTCTTCTGGGTCGTGCTCGGCTCCGGCTTCGCGCACTCCTTTCAGGCCGCAGGCACCCGCCCGGGCGGGCCAGGCTCGGGCCAGTACCTGGGCTATTTCTTCCCCGGCTCGGTCGCGATGATCGTGCTCTTTACCTCCATCTTCAGCATGATGTCTCTCATCCAGGACCGGAACGAAGGTTTCCTGCTCTCGGTGCTGGCCGCACCTGTCTCCCGGTCCGCAATTGTGCTCGGCAAGGTTCTGGGTGGGACCACCCTGGCCGCCGTGCAGGGCATCGTCTTCCTGGTCTTCGCGCCCCTGGTAGGCGTCCATCTCACCCTCTCCGCCGCGCTGCTCGCCGTACTGGTCATCGGGATGATCAGCTTCGAGCTGACCGCGCTGGGCTTTGCCATCGCGTGGCCCATGGACTCGCCGCAAGCCTTTCACGCCATCGTCAACCTCATCCTGCTGCCGCTCTGGATGCTCTCCGGCGCACTCTTTCCCCCCAGC
>DASWUY010000138.1:0-2368 GCA_036401435.1 Acidobacteriaceae bacterium
GAGGCGGGGTTCCGGTTCCGATGACGTAAACTTAGCCCCATGCTGGGTATGTTGCTCTTCCGGCTCGTCGCCATCGCTGCGCTCATCCTCGGCAACGGCTTTTTTGTCTCGGCGGAGTTTGCCCTGGTGAGCATGCGCCGCAGCCGCCTGGAGCAGATGATCGCTCGCGGCGAGCCCGGCGCCCGCGCCGTGCGCCAGCTGCAGGAGCATCTGGACGACTTTCTTCCGGCCGTGCAGTTCGGGGTCACCCTCTGCAGCCTGGCGCTGGGCTGGGTCGGCGAGCCCACCATTGCACAGGTCCTTACCCGGCTGATGCAGGGGCTGCCGCACCCACTGCTGTATGCCCACCTGGCCGCGGCGCCCATCGCCTTCATGACCATCACCTACTTTCACGTGCTGTTGGGCGAGCTGGTGCCAAAGTCGCTTGCCCTGCGCAAGGGCGACCAGCTGGCGATCGCAGTGGCCGGGCCCATGCTCGCGTTCATGCAGATCACCCGCCCGGCCGTGCGCCTGATGAAGCGCTCAGCCGCCGCGGTGCTCCGGCTCTTTCGCGCACCGCTCTCGCATGAAGGCGGCTCCGTGCACTCGCCCGACGAGCTGAAGCTGATTGCTACCGCCGCGCGGCAGGGCGGCCTGCTGCCTGAGTTTCAAGAGTCTCTGATCCACCGCGCCGTCGAGATTGCCGAGGTACCCACCCGCGAGATCATGACGCCCCGGCAGCGCATCGTCTCCCTCCCTTCCACCATGCCGATTGACGAGGCCAGCGGCCGGTTCGTGGACGAGCTGCACTCCCGCATCCCGGTGTACGACGCGCAGCGCGGACCGGAGTACATCATCGGCATCGTCTACTCCAAGGACATTGCGCGGCTAATGCACTTCAACGCTCCCCGTCCGCAGCCGGCGCGGCTGCCTGCGGCACCTGCGGCTCCGTTCGCCACGCTCAGCCTGCGCCAGGTGATGCGCGAGGTCCTGGTCGTGCCCGAGACCAAGCCCGTCTTGGACCTGATGCAGGAGTTCCAGCAGCGTCGCAGGCACCTGGCTATCGTCGTCGACGAGTACGGATCGACGGTGGGGCTGGTCACGGTCGAGGATGCTATCGAGCAGCTGGTGGGCGAACTGGAAGATGAGTTTGACATGCAGACCAGCCCGCTGCTGCCCGCGCTGAGCGAGGGCCTGGTGCTGGATGGAACCGTGAACCTGCGTGACCTGGAGACCCAGATGCGGTGGCGCCTGCCGCGCGAAGGCGGCGTCGAGACGCTGGCCGGCTTTCTGCTGACCCGCCTGGGCAGGATCCCGCAGGGCGGAGAAACGGTGGACTATGAAGGGCGCCGCATGACCATCACGGAGATGAGCGGACACCGCATTGCCCGCGTGCGCATCGAGAAAATACCGCAGCCTGCGCTCGCCGGTCAGGGCGCCTGATGGGCGGTGCCGCGTGAGAAGGGCAGCGCGCGCGTTGCTGTTGCGCCTGGCCTACACGGTGCCGGTGGTGTGGCTGGTGGTCTCGCTGGTCTTCATGCTCATTCACCTGGTGCCGGGCGACCCTGTGCAGGCCATGCTGGGGGAGGGCGCCCGAGTGGCCGACGTTGCCGCTCTTCGCCACAGCTATGGCCTCGACCAGCCCCTGCACACCCAGTATGTGCACTACTGGCGCGGCGTGCTGCATGGCGATCTTGGCCGCTCGCTGCGACTGAACGATTCGGTCGCGCACCTGGTGCTGCTGCGCTATCCGTACACGGTCAGCCTGACGGTAGCCGCGCTGCTGCTGGCGCTTGCGCTCTCCATCCCTGCAGGCGTGGCTGCCTCGCTCCATCGCGGCCGCTGGCAGGACCACCTGCTGGGCGGCGTCAGCCTGCTCGGGCTCTCCTTCCCGGTCTTCGCGCTCGGCCCGCTGCTGATCCTCTTTGTCTCGATCAGGCTGGGCTGGCTGCCGGTGAGCGGCGCGGCCGGGCCGGAGTACCTGGTGCTGCCGGCGGTCACCATGGGGTCTGCGCTGGCTGCCATCCTGACCCGCATGGTGCGTACCGCCATGCTTGAAGAGCTGGGGCAGGACTACATCCGCACCGCCCGCGCCAAGGGGCTGCCGGAGCGGGTTGTGGTCTACCGCCACGCGCTGCGCAATGCGCTGATCCCCATCATCACCCTTGTCGGCCTGCAATTTGGCGCGCTCCTTGCGGGCGCCATCGTGACGGAGAAGATCTTCAGCTGGCCCGGCATTGGGCAGCTTACCGTCTCTGCAATCTCGAACCGCGACTACGCGCTGGTGCAGGGCTGCATCCTCGCGGTCGGTCTGACCTATGTGCTCGTGAATCTGCTCACGGATGTGGTCTATGTGGTCGTCAACCCGCGTATCCGCAGCTGAGCGCAG
>DASWUY010000139.1:0-2309 GCA_036401435.1 Acidobacteriaceae bacterium
CCTCGCGGCGGCCCTGCCAAACGTCCACGGCCACCTCATGCTCGGTATGCCAGTGAGCGCCGAGGACACCGCCCAGGTGAGGGAACTGGTCGAGAGCCTGAGCGCTGCCAACAAGGGCAAGCAGGCCGGCCTCTACAGCGACTTTGACCTGGACTCCGGGACGTGGTCCTCGTCGGCTGGCATCACGGAGGCTGACTACGCCAGGCCCCATGCGCGCATCGGCCACTACGTCCGCGAGACGCAGTGGCAACTGGACGAGTTCACAGCGGTCCGCTCGACGGCCGGGGTCTTAGTGCTGCAGCCAGTACTGACCCCTCACAATCGTCTAGGCGAGCTGAGGCATCCACCAGCCCATGGGCGGTTGTTCGGATGCTGAGAAGAGGGCAGCTAGGTGGTCGGCCAAGACAAACGTGACCGCGGGGTCTGCCACGAAAGCCGAGACCTCGACGCTCGTAGTGACGATTAGTGGAACGACTTCCCAGTCGTCAGCGATCGCCTTGCTGAGTCTCACTTGTGATGGACCCTCGCCGATCAGCAGGATTGCGGCTTGCTTGTTTTCTTGAATGGCTCGGGAATTCGCGATAACTCTGCTCACGTAAGGCCTGAAGGCGCGGCTTTTGAGCTGCTTGTACTGCATGGTTCCTTGTCCTAGTGAGAGCGCCTCCGACCCATGGAAGTCTGCGATCCGCGAACCTATTTCGAGAGGACTGTAGATCGGTCTCAGGTGCTTGGCCTCTACGATCCAGATTCTACGGCGCGCAGGATCGGCGGCAATGAGGTCGATTTCTCCGGGGAGGCGGAGTCCAAGCCGCGCTGCTTTTTGCGGCTTCAAATTCAGCCGGTGAGGCAAGCCGGCGGTGGTCGCAGCAGCAGCAAGCTCTCTTTCGAGCTGTGCCTCAGCCTGATTGTGCCAGGCGGTAACGGCCTGCCGGACGGTCTCGGGCAGGTCGCGGCCTGGCCAGGGGAGTTGCTGGCTGTTGAGGTAAGTCAAGAGCAGTGACTGGGTACGGTGAGCACAACGGGGTAGCACCCACAATTCTCCCGCGCGGTCGGAGTCCGGAGGCTCGATCAGAGGTCGCAGGGCCAGCCGGGCGCTGCGCTCTTTGATCTGCCAGTATCGCAGCCCGTCATGCAGGATCTTTTCCCGGTTAAGAGTGCAAGCCAGGACAGCGGCCTCGATCTGCTCCTGAGGGAGCCCAGATGAGGTTGCCGCAGCGTCCGTAAAGGCGGCTCGGCTAACTTGCGCGACGGGCGGGTGGGGCTCTGCCGGGACATCCCAGTTTGCAGCAGTCCCCAGGACCGCCGCGACACTGTCAAGTCCGAACCCGCAGTGCGCTAGGAGCTGGTCGTCGACTGCCAGCAGGCCTTTCGCGTTCATGGCTTGAAACCCCGTGCTGCTGCGAGCGTCCTCTTGCCAGAGTGAGCGCATAGTCTCCCGCTGGCCCGGTTCTCCGCCGCTAGTGGCTGGAGAAGCGGGGGTATGGCTGTCTGTCCGGTCTGGCTGCCCGGCGTTCTTGGACAGGTATCCGCGAGCCTGCTCTTGGAGCTTGGCCATCTGCCAGCCGCCGATGTCTGCCCTGGCTGGTCCGGTCCGCGCGATGCGGACATGACCGTAGTCGGTGACTTCAAGTTCGGCAGGCTGCAGCGCCGCGAACGTGTACTGAGCTTCCAGTGAAGTGTCCAATGCTGCCGCCGCCAGGTCGAGGAGCTGGTGCACGTCGCGGCGGTCGGGAGAGAGCGAGCCGCCTGGCGGCTGGCTGAGGAGGTGTTCGGTGAGCAACTCGGCGACACGGGAGCGGTGCGCCTCGTCGCTGGAGGCTGTGACGTCAAGCTCGCTGAGTGCCTCGTTTGCCCAGGCGCTGTCGAGGTTCAACTCCAGGTCTAGCCGACTGGCGAGCCTGTCACTCGCGGTGCGCTCGAGTTCGGAGCATGCAGCGGCGAGCGCTGCCCGGGGCGCGTAACTTCCGGCTGCATCGCTGAGGGCTTCTAGCGCGCCAGGGCAAAAGACATCTAGGACCGTGCTGAGCGGGTGAGTGCCCGCACCGAGCCGATTGCGGAACCGCCGGGCCACCGTTCGGCTGGCCCGATCTCGCCCATGGCCAGTAAGTGTCTGAGCTGAGGTAAGCCCGTAGGGTCCGAACGGGGTGGCCCTCACCTGCTGGCTGAATCCCGGCTCGATACCGCGCCATGCTGCAGTAAACGCCTCAGTACGCCTGAGATCTTCTTCTGACGGGGTGTATTCGACAATCTTTGGCTCAGGCGGATCGGCCTCTTCTTGTGTGGCGTGTGTTACCTGGTTTGCAGCATGG
>DASWUY010000140.1:0-1686 GCA_036401435.1 Acidobacteriaceae bacterium
GGCCGCGACTCGACCTGCACCGACCCGAAGTGCTTGCCGACAATGCGCTGCACCATGTCCAGCCCCAGGCCGAGGCCTCGGCCCAGCGGCTTGGTGGTAAAAAAAGGCTCGAAGATGCGAGCCGTCAGCGCCGGACCGATGCCCGGCCCATCATCCCAGATCTCCACAAATGCCGTCTGCGCCCGCAGCCGTGTTACCAGCTTCAGCGTGCCGCGGTCCTGCATCGCGTCGAGCGCATTTTCCAGCAGCGCCGTCCACACCTGGTTCAGTTCGCTGCCAAAGCCCCGCACCGCCGGCAGCTCTGCCGCGTACTCCCGCTCGATCGTCACCCCTTCCAGCCGCGACGCAAGCATCGCCAGCGTGGTCTCGATTGATTGCGCCAGGTCCACATCCTGGATCGGCGCCTGGTCCATGTAGGAGTAGTCCTTGATCGCCGTGACGATCTCGAAGATGCGCGCCGTCGACGCGACGATGGTGGCTGCCGTGCGCTGCCGCCGGATCGCCCCCGCCAGATCAGAGACCGTGAGAGCCAGCGCCTCCGGGCACGCAAACGCCGCCAGTGCCTCCAGCGACTCGACCGGCAGACCCATCTCCGCGAGCGCGGGCGCCATGCTCCAGGCCTCCCGCACCCCGTGCGCTTCCAGCCAGGCCAGCAGCCGGTCTTCCCACTCGCCTACGTCCCATCGAGCCGGCGGCAGACCTGTCGCTACCCCATGCAGCGCCTGCCGCGTCCAGCTGCGGCAGCTCTCGAGCTCCGCCTCCCCACGGCACACCCGGCCCAGCTGGTACTTGGCCTCGTCCTCCTCGCTGTGCGCGATGGCCATCGCGGCGCTGCGGGCCGCCGAGGCCGGGTTGTTCAACTCGTGCGCCATGTTGGCCGCCAGCTTGCCCAGCGCCGTGAGCTTGGCAGCTTGTTCGTCCGCGCGCGTAAACTCGCGCACCCGGTCCAGCATCACCGACACCGAACGCTGCGCCATCGAAGGAATCGCTGCCAGCATCGCCGGGAACAGGTCCTGATGCAGGTCAAGGATCCAGAGCAGCCCCGCCGCGCAGCCATCCCCGCCCCAGGTCTTCATCCGCGAGTAGGGCAGCTTGCCCGTAATCTGCCCGGCGCGGCCCATGTAGAGCGCCGCCGGCCCCCCGTTCCGCCGGTGCACATGCACTTCGCCGCTCAGGATGAAGTGCAGGTGGTGCGAGGGATCGTCTTCCCGCCACACCAGCGCGCCCTCCCGGCCCACACGCTCCCCGCTGTGCGCCGCAAGCCAGGCATACTCCTGCGCGCACAGACCGCTCAGCTGCGGCAGCGCGCTCAGCGCCGCAATCACGTCACAGGGAGCGCTCGCCTCCGCGGGCGGCGCAGCCTGCTTCGGACGGCTGCGCGGAAAGGCCTTCAGGCTTTCGTAAGTCGTTTCGGTAGGCATCGCCATCTTCCTTGTGGCCCATGCATCGCTGCCAGAGCCTGGCGTCGCCGCCGCCGGCGCGCCTCTGTTGCACTCGTTCGACAGAAAGAGCCGGGCTGCACCCTCGGCAGCCCTGAGGGTCAACAGACTCTCTGCCCGTCTTCCAAGGCCGGCGCAGCCAGCAGCACGGCCGGCGTCAGCGGCGCAGCCGGCGCGAGTCCCGCGCGGCGCGCCGAGGACAGCCGCCGCAACGCCATCGTCTGCAGGCTGCTCACACTCTCCAGCC
>DASWUY010000141.1:0-10073 GCA_036401435.1 Acidobacteriaceae bacterium
CTGCGCGACGGCGAGCAGTCGCCTGGCTGCAGCATGACGCAGCCTGAGAAGCTGCGGCTGGCGCATGCGCTGGCGGATCTTGGCGTCGATATCCTCGAGGCCGGTTTCGCCATCTCCTCTGACGGCGACTATGCCTCCATCCAGCAGATCGCCTCCGAGATTCGCGGACCCGTGGTCGCCTCGCTCGCCCGCGCCCGCCGCCTGGACATCGAACGCGCCGCCGGCTCGATCGAGGGCGCCCCCCGTCCCCGCATCCACACCTTCCTCGCCTCGTCCGACATTCACTTGGAGTTCAAGCTCAAGATGTCCCGCGCCCAGGCCCTGGCCCAGACCGGCGAGATGGTCGCCCTGGCGCGAACCTATGTCGACGATGTCGAGTTCTCCGCCGAGGACGCAACCCGCACGGAGATCGACTACCTCTGCGAGATGATCACCGTCGCCATCGAGGCGGGCGCCACCACTATCAACCTGCCAGACACCACCGGCTACAGCACGCCGGCTGACTACGCGGCTATGTATCGGCAGGTCCTCGAGCGCGTGCCGGCCGCGGCGGCCATCACCCTCTCCACCCATTGCCACGACGACCTCGGCCTTGCTGTCGCCAACACGGTGGCCGGCATCGAGGGCGGCGCCCGCCAGGTAGAGTGCACCATCAACGGCATCGGCGAGCGGGCCGGCAACGCTGCCCTCGAAGAGATTGCCGCCCTGCTTCGCGTCCGCGCCGACCGCTATCGCGTTTCGAGCCACATTGTCCTTGAAAAGCTCTACCCGGTCAGCCGCCTGCTCGGCGACACGATCAGCTTTCGCCCGGCGCCCAACAAGGCGATCGTGGGCGAGAACGCTTTCGCTCACGAGGCGGGCATCCACCAGCACGGCATGCTGGCTAACCCACTAACCTATGAAATTATGACGCCCGCCTCCGTCGGTCAGCCCACCCACAAGCTGGTGCTGGGCAAGCATTCCGGGCGCGCCGCCATGCGCTCCCGCCTTGCGGAGCTGGGCTACGCGCTCTCCCCCGACCAGTTGGAGGCAACCTACTCTGCCTTCACCCAGCTGGCTGACCGCAAGAAGTCCATCTACGACCAGGACCTGCTCAACCTCGTGGCCCATCATCCGCGCCGCGAAGAGCCGGTTGCTGTCAGCACCTAACCCCTTGGGAGAACGCAGCAGCATGCAGCTACACATCACAGTGCTGGCCGGCGACGGCATCGGCCCCGAGGTCACAGCCCAGGCCCTGCGCGTGCTGGACGCCGTGGCCAGCCACGGCGGCCACACCTTTACCTGGCATCACGCGCTGATCGGCGGCGCTGCCATTGACGCGCACGGCACCCCACTGCCCCAGCAGACTCTTGATGCCGCGCTCTCGAGCGATGCCGTCCTCCTGGGCGCGGTCGGCTCCAACAAGTACAACGCGCTCCCGCCCAGCCAACGCCCTGAGGCCGGTCTGCTCGCCATCCGCGCCGCTCTCGGCGGCTTCGCGAACCTGCGCCCCGCTTTCGCTCACCCCGCCCTCATGCACAACTCGCCCCTGCGCCCCGAGGTGCTGGCCGGCGCTGACATCCTCTTCGTGCGCGAGCTGCTCGGCGGCCTCTACTTTGGCCAGCCCCGCGCCTGGGACCGCGATGGCAACGAGGCCTGGAACACCATGCGCTACACCCGGGAGGAGATCGTGCGCGTGGCCCGCATCGCCTTTGAGCTCGCCGGCACCCGCCGCGGCAAGCTCACCTCAGTCGACAAGGCCAACGTTCTTGAGGTGTCGCAGCTCTGGCGCGCCACGGTCAACGAGGTTGCCCAGGAGTACCCCCACGTCACCGTCGATCACGAATACGTCGACGCCTGCGCCATGCACCTGATGAACAAGCCCACCCGCTTCGACGTCATCCTCACAGAAAATCTCTTTGGCGACATCCTCTCCGACGAAGCAGGCGTGATCACCGGCTCGCTCGGCGTGCTTCCCTCAGCCACCATCGGCGGCCGGGTCAACCTGTATGAGCCGGTCCATGGATCAGCCCCTGACATCGCCGGCCAGGGCATCGCCAACCCCATCGGGGCCATCCTTACCGCGGCCATGCTGCTCCGCTACTCGGCGCACCTTAAGCCTGAGGCGCTGGCGATTGAGGCAGCGGTGGCGACCGTGCTTGCCAGCGGCGCGCGCACCCGCGATCTGGCCGCCGGCAGCGACGCTCCCGTCCTCTCAACCGAGGCCATGGGCGCAGCCATTCTCCAGGCCCTTACGCACGCTCTCGAGGCGCAGCCGCTTGCCGTCAACGCCCAGCCGCAGCCCGCCTAGCACTTTCACAATCCGAGGACGCGCCATGGAAACACCGAAAACACTCTTTGAAAAGGTCTGGGAGCAGCACATCGTAGCCGAGCCGGCGGGCGAGCCCACCCTGCTCTACGTGGACCTGCACCTGGTGCACGAGGTGACCTCGCCCCAGGCGTTTGAAGGCCTCCGCCTCGCCGGGCGCGCCGTGCATCGCCCCGATCGCACCCTTGCCACCGTCGACCACAATGTTCCCACCGACAAGAACCGCATCGACATCAAGGATCCCATCGCGGCCAAACAGATCGCGGCCCTGCGTACCAACTGTGCCGAGTTCGGCGTCGAGCTCTTCGACGTGAACGCGCCCGAGCAGGGCATCGTGCACATGATCGGCCCGGAGCTGGGCGCGACCAAGCCCGGCATGACCATCGTCTGCGGCGACTCCCATACCTCTACCCACGGCGCTTTTGGCGCGCTCGCCTTCGGCATCGGAACCAGCGAAGTGGAGCACGTGCTCGCCACCCAGACCCTTCCCCAATCCCGCCCTAGGACCTTTCGCATCTCGGTCGAGGGCGACCTGCCCCACGGCGTTACCTCCAAGGACGTGGTCCTCGGCATCATCGGCCGCATCGGCACCGACGGCGCTACCGGCTATGCCGTCGAGTACGCCGGCTCGGCCATCCGCTCGCTCTCGATGGAAGGCCGCATGACCGTCTGCAACATGAGCATTGAAGCAGGCGCGCGTGCCGGCATGATCGCACCTGACGAGACCACCTTCGCCTACCTCGAGGGCCGCCGCTTCGCCCCGAAAGGTGAGCTCTGGGAGCGCGCGAAAGCAGCATGGCGCAAGCTGCCGACCGACCCCGGCGCGACGTTTGACCGCGAGCTTGTCATCGAGGCGCACGAACTCGCGCCCTGCGTCACCTGGGGCACCAGCCCCGGCATGGTGGCTTTTGTAACCGACACCGTGCCAGACCCTGCGCTCGGCGCCACCGAGGCCGACCGCAACAACCTGGCCCGCGCCCTCGAGTACATGGCGCTTGCTCCCGGCACGCCCATCGAAGAGATTGCCATTGACCGCGTCTTCCTCGGCTCCTGTACCAATGCCCGCATTGAAGATCTGCGCGCCGCTGCCAGGGTCATCGCCGGCTACCACGTCCATCCCAATGTCAGCGCCATGGTGGTGCCCGGCTCGCAGCAGGTCAAGTTCCAGGCCGAGCGTGAGGGCCTGGACCACATCTTCCGCCAAGCCGGCTTTGACTGGCGCGAGCCCGGCTGCTCCATGTGCCTCGGCATGAATCCCGACATCCTGCAGCCCGGCGAACGCTGCGCCTCCACCTCCAACCGCAACTTCGAGGGGCGGCAGGGCAAGGGTGGCCGCACCCACCTGGTTTCGCCCGCCATGGCCGCCGCGGCCGCCATCATGGGCCGCTTCACTGACATCCGTACCTGGCAGTACAAGGACGCGGAGGTACTCGCCTGATGCAGCCATTCACCTCGCTGACCTCCGTCGTTGCGCCGCTCGAGCTCTCGAACGTCGACACCGACCAGATTATCCCCAAGCAGTTCCTCAAGCGCATCGAGCGAACCGGCTATGAAGACTTTCTCTTCTACGACTGGCGCCAGCAGCCTGGCTTCGTCCTCAACCAGCCCGCCTACCAGGGCGCGCAGATCCTGGTTGCGGGCAAGAACTTCGGCTGCGGCTCCTCACGCGAGCACGCCGCCTGGGCACTGAACCAGTTCGGCTTTCGCTCCATCCTGGCGCCCAGCTTTGCCGACATCTTCCACTCCAACGCAGGCAAGAACGGCATCCTGCTCATCACGCTGCCCGAGCCAGAGATCGAGCGCATCACCCTGCACGCCAAGGCCGCCGACGGCTACCAGCTCACCATCTCGCTTGAGTCCAACACCCTTACCGACGGCGCAGGCTACGCCACCAGCTTTTCGATGGACCCCTTCCGCCGCGACTGCCTGCTCGGGGGCCTGGACGACATCGGCCTCACCCTCAGGCACGCCGACGCCATCACCGCCTACGAGCAGCAGCACGACACGGAGAATTGGCTCGCCGCACGATCCTGAACCTACACGTAACAGCGACTGTGCCAGATACGAGGAAGACGTCTTGAGCGACAACGGCGCCAAGCTTCACCAGATAGGCAATGCCAAGACCAACAGCATCGCGCTGACCGAGGGCCCCAGCCGTGCCGCTGCCCGCGCCATGCTGCGCGCCGTCGGCTTCAGCAAGGACGACCTGCACAAGCCCATCATCGGCATCGCCAATACATGGACCGAGATCGGTCCCTGCAACTACCACCTGCGCGAGGTTGCGGAGGCCGTCAAGCAGGGCATCCGCGAGGCCGGTGGCACCCCGATGGAGTTCAACACCATCACCATCTCGGACGGCATCACCATGGGCACCGAGGGCATGAAGGCCTCGCTCATCTCGCGCGAGGTCATCGCGGACTCAGTTGAACTCGTCGCCCGCGGCAACCTCTTTGACGGCCTGGTGGCCATCGCCGGCTGCGACAAGAACCTGCCCGGCACCGTCATGGCGCTCGCCCGGCTGGATATTCCCTCGCTCATGCTCTACGGCGGCTCCATTGCGCCCGGCCGCCTCGGCGAGCGCGACCTCACCATCCAGGATGTCTTTGAAGCGATCGGCTCCCATGCCGCCGGCAAACTCGACGACGCGGGACTTGAGGCGGTCGAGGCAAGTGCCTGCCCCGGCGCCGGAGCCTGCGGCGGACAGTTCACTGCAAACACCATGGCCATGGCGTGCGAGTTTCTGGGCATCGCGCCGCTCGGCCTCTCCGGCGTTCCCGCCTTCCTGCCGGCCAAGCTCGACGCCGCGCGTCAGGCCGGCCGCCTGGTTCTTGACGCCGCGAAAAACGGCCTGCGCCCCTCCCACCTCATCACCCGCGCCGCGCTTGAGAATGCCATCGCCAGCGTCGCTGCCTCGGGCGGCTCCACCAACGCCGTTCTGCACTTCCTGGCCATCGCGCATGAGATGAATATCCCGCTCGACATCGATGATTTCGATCGCATCTCCACCCGCACGCCCCTGCTCTGCGACCTCAAGCCCGGCGGCAGGTTTGTCGCGGCGGACTACCATGCCGCAGGCGGCAGCCGTCTGCTGGCCCGTCGACTGCTTGAGAGCAGCCTCATCGACGGCACGGCCCTCAACATCACGGGCCACACTCTCGCCGAGGAAGCCGCACTCGCCGAAGAGACCGCCGGCCAGCGCGTCATCTTCCCTGCCGCGCAGGCCATCAAACCGACCGGCGGCCTGGTCATCCTCAAGGGCAACATCGCCCCCGAGGGCTGCGTCATCAAGGTCGCCGGCCACACCCGCCTCACCCATCGCGGTCCTGCGCGCGTCTTTGACTCTGAGCAGGAGGCCTTTGCTGCCATCGAGGCCCGCCGCATCCAGCCCCACGACGTCCTCGTGATCCGCTATGAGGGCCCTCGCGGCGGCCCGGGCATGCGCGAGATGCTGGCAGTGACAGCCGCCATCGCCGGCATCCCTGAGCTCTCTGAGACCGTTGCCCTGCTCACCGACGGCCGCTTCTCAGGCGCCACTCGCGGCCTCATGGCCGGCCATGTCGCGCCGGAAGCAGCGGTCGGCGGACCCATCGCCGCCATTCACGAGGGGGACACCGTGGTCTTCGACATCCCCGGCCGCACCCTCTCCGTCGACATCCCGCAGGAGGAGATGGAAGCCCGGCTCCGCAGCTGGACCATGCCTCTACCCAAATTTACCCGCGGCGTCTTCCGCAAATATGCCGACAGCGTTTCCTCGGCCTCCCTAGGAGCCGTCACAATTTAAAACAGCCGTCGTTACACCTTGATCTCCGCATCTACTGACCGTCATCCTGAGCAAAGCAAAGGACCTGCGGTTGATTTACCGATCGTCATCCTGAGCGAAAGCGAAGGACCTGCGGTTGACTCTCGCACTCTGCTCCATCCCTTCGCCCCATGCGACTCAAGAGCAACGCACCACGGAAAGCGAGCGGCCATGAACCCGAACGTCGGCAACACGCCCAACCCTGACCAGGACCCGCAAGCCGGCGACGAGCGCCAGCAGCAGCAGACCGCCGCGCGCAACGCCCAGTCTCTCGCCGACGCAAGCCCCGACGCCCCGCCCCAGCTCACCGGGGCCGAGATCGTCTGGGCCACGCTCGAGGGTGAGGGCGTTGGCGAGGTCTTCGGCTACCCCGGCGGCGCCATCCTCCCGGTGTACGACGCGCTGCGCAAGTTCCCCATCCGCCACATCCTGGTGCGCCATGAGCAGGGCGCCACCCACATGGCCGACGGCTATGCACGGGCCTGCGGCCGCGTTGGCGTGGCCATCGCCACCTCCGGCCCAGGCGCCACCAACATGGTCACCGGCCTGGCCACCGCCATGCTCGACTCCATCCCCATCGTCTGCATCACCGGCCAGGTCTCCAGCAAGGCGCTCGGCTCCGACGCCTTCCAGGAGGTGGATATCACCGGCATCACGCTCCCGGTCACCAAGCACAACTACCTCGTCACCCGCGCTCAGGACATCGCGCCCTCCATCCGCGAGGCCTTTCGCGTCGCCCAGTCCGGCCGGCCCGGGCCCGTGCTCGTCGACATCACCAAGGACGCGCAGCAGGCCCTCGCGCCTTTCGACTTCAACGCCGCCGCCCCCCGGCCCTATCGTCCTCACCCCATGCTTCGCGCCGACTTCGCATCCATCACAGACGCGGCGACCCTCATCCGCTCTTCCCTCCGCCCCGTGCTGCTCGCAGGGCACGGCGTCATTGAGGCCAAGGCCACAGCACGCCTCATGGCGCTCGCCGAGCGCATGCAGATCCCCGTCGCCGAAACTCTGCTCGGCCTCGGCGGCTTCCCCGCCTCGCACCCGCTCTCGCTCGGCATGATGGGCATGCACGGCGAGTCCTGGGTCAACCAGGCCATTCAGGAGGCGGACCTGCTGATCGCCTGCGGCATGCGCTTTGACGATCGCGTCACCGGCACGCTCGCCACCTACGCTCCGCATGCCAAGAAAATCCACATCGAGATCGATCCCGCCGAGATCAACAAGAACGTCAAGGTAGACGTCGCGCTCATCGGCGACCTCGGCGCCGTGCTCGATCTCCTGCTGCCACACCTCACGCCGCAGTCCAGTGATCCGTCACCGTGGCTGGCACAGATTACCGCGTCGAAGGGCGCATGCGCTGTTCGCGACATTCGCAACTTGCCCGACCTCGGTCACCTCTACGCCGCGCACGTCATCCATGACCTCTGGCGCGCCACGGAGGGCCGTGCCATCGTGGCCACCGACGTTGGCCAGCACCAGATGTGGGAGGCGCAATACTACAAGCATGAGTCGCCACGCACCCTCATCACCTCCGGCGGCCTCGGCACCATGGGCTTCGCGCTCCCGGCCGGCATCGGCGCCAAGGTCGCCCAGCCTGATCGCGAAGTCTGGGTGATCGCCGGCGATGGCGGCTTCCAGATGACGGCCTGCGAGCTCTCCACCATCGCCCAGGAAAACCTCGACATCAACATCGCCATCATCAACAACGGCTACCTGGGCATGGTGCGCCAGTGGCAGGAGTTCTTCTACGACAAGAACTACGCCTCCTCGCCCATCCTCTCGCCCGACTTCGTCAAGCTCGCCGAGGCCCACGGTATCCCCGGCGCCACCGTGCGCACGCGCGGCGAGGTAGGCGCGGCGCTCGCCGCCGCACGCGCCACCGCCGGGCCCTTCGTCATCAACTTCCTGGTCGAAAAAGAAGAGTCCGTCTACCCCATGATCCCGGCCGGCGCGGCGCTCCACGAGATGATCCGCCGCCCCGCGTCCGGCCCCGACCCCATGCTCGAGTCCGGCTCCGATCTATAACCACGCAGCCCAGGAAAGCACAGGACACCCATGCTGCACACATTTGTCGCCCTCGTTGAAGACAAGCCCGGCGTGCTCAGCCGCGTCTCCCTGCTCTTCCGGCGCCTCAACGTCAACATCTACTCGCTCTCCGTCGGTCTCTCGGAACGCGCCGGCATCTCGCGCATGACCATCGTCGCCGATGCCTCGCCCACCGCCAGTCACCGCATCATGGCCTCGCTCTACAAGCTTGAAAATGTGCTGGAGGTGGACGACGTGGGCCACCAGGCCAACGTCAGCCGGGAGCTCGCGCTGATCAAGGTCGCCGCGACCGCCATGACCCGCTCCCACATCTTTGAGCTTGTCGAGGTCTTCCGCGCCCGCATCGTCGACCTTGCGCCCGAGTCGCTGATGATCGAGATCACGGGCGTTGAGAGCAAAATAGAAGGGCTCATCCAGGTACTCACCGAGACAGGCGACGAGGTACTGGAGGTTGCGCGCACAGGCCGCATGGTCATGCGGCGCGGCCACCACTCCAGCCGCGTCCTCAGCACCATGCGCGTACCAGGCGCCACGCATGAGCCGGAAGTGCTGGAGCCTGATGTCACCGGAGCGACCGAACACAGCTTTGATGTCTAGATGAACCGCCCATCCCTGCGATTCGTAACCGATCTTGTACTCATCCAAGCAGGAAAAAAGGAAAAGCAATGGCAAAGACCTACCACGATCAGGACGCAGACCTCTCCATCATCCAGGGCAAGAAGGTGGCCATCATCGGCTATGGTTCGCAGGGCCACGCCCACGCGCTCAACCTCAAGGACTCGGGCGTGGAGGTCCGCATCGGTCTGCGCGAAGGCTCGAAGTCAGCCGACAAGGCGAAGCGGTCCGGCCTTGAAGTCTCGCCCGTTGCGGACGCCGCAGCCTGGGCCGACGTGGTCATGATCCTCGCTCCCGATGAGCTGCAGCGGATTATCTACGCCGAACATATCAAGGACCAGATGCGGCCCGGCAATGCGCTCGTCTTCGCCCATGGCTTCAACATCCGCTTCGGCACCATCAAGCCTCCGGCCGGCGTCGACGTCTTTCTCGTCGCGCCCAAGGCGCCGGGCCACCGCGTCCGCGAGGTCTTTGTCGAAGGCGGGGGCACTCCCGGCCTCATCGCCATTGAGCAGGATGCCACCGGCGGCGCCCATGCCCTCGCCCTCTCCTACGCGAAAGGCATTGGCTGCACCCGCGCCGGCGTGATCGAAACGACCTTCAAGGAGGAGACCGAGACTGACCTCTTCGGCGAACAGGCCGTGCTTTGCGGCGGCACCGCCGAGCTCGTCAAGGCCGGCTTTGAGACGCTCGTCGACGCGGGCTACCAGCCCGAGATCGCCTACTTCGAATGCCTCCACGAGCTCAAGCTCATCGTCGACCTGATGTACCGCGGGGGTCTGGCTTACATGCGCCACTCCATCTCGAACACCGCCGAGTGGGGCGACTACCAGTCCGGCAAACGCGTCGTCACCCCCGCCGTCCGCGAAGAGATGAAGCGCATCCTCGCTGACATCCAGGACGGCACCTTTGCCAGGAAGTTCATCGCGGAAAATGAAGCCGGCAACACCACCTTCAATGCAATCCGCAGAGAGGAAGCGCTGCACCCCATTGAGACCGTGGGCGCCACCCTGCGCGCGGCCATGCCCTTCCTCGACCCCGTCGTCGTCAAGGACGGCGCGCCGCAGTCCGCAGCCGCCAAGTCCTAGCGGCCCTAACCGTCCAGGGGGCGAGCGCTGAGCCACCAGGCGAGCGCCCCCGGCACTCCTCAACCCAGCACCCGGGCTCGCACGCCGCTCGGCCAGCCGCCTTAACGGCTCTCGGCCTTCGCCACCCCTCCCGCCTCCTTCGCCAACCTCGCCCCTGAAGGCCCGCCACACAGCGCGCTCATCGTCGCAGGCCGCCCCAGCAGCCTGTCTACTGATG
>DASWUY010000142.1:0-5535 GCA_036401435.1 Acidobacteriaceae bacterium
AGCAGTCGCGGTACCTGCCGATGAAGGAAAAGAGGCACAGCTAAACATGCGCAAGGTACACTCCCCTACTGGCGCCAAGCCGCAATGCCCGCAGTGCGAGGCCATCGAATTGCGACGCAACGGGCGCGTCGGTTTTCTGCAGCGGAAGGTCTATCCTCGCTTTGGCTACTTCCCATGGGAATGTGGGCAGTGCCGGCAGATCTTCATGCTGAAGCAGCGGTCTACTGGCTACCGGCAGCACGCGATCAATCCGCCGAAGCAGCCCAAGCTGGAGTTATTTCCCTCCGATAACCGAAGCTAGATTGGCTGAGCGGGGCTGAGTCGTGCGGGCCCGGCTCCGCTGTTTGACCGCCACGAAGCTCATCGGGTGGAGGAGGCGTGCTGGCCTCTCTCCACCCCTCTTGCTGGATACAGCCGTGCTGAACGCTGCCCGGTCTGTGCGCGATGTCGGTGCGCAATGCTGGCTAGGCGCCCACAGCCACTGTCCGCGGATGGGTCACTTCGTGGTGGCTTAGGTTGAGCACGAATGGCGATCTAGCCGCGCCAGTGTCCCGGGACCCACACGTAGCCGCCATCGCGCGGCGCCCAGTGACCCGCTACCCAGAACGCATGCGGATGCGGGGGCAGCACCCATCGCCCACCCTCCCAGTGATAGGCGCGGCCATCCCAGCGCTGGTAGCCGGGTACCCAGACGTAGCGCGCATCGGGCGCGGGGATGCGGCGCTCTGCGACGGGCGGCGGTGGCGCGAGCCGCACAAACTGCGCCTCGGCCAGGCTGCTTGCGAGCGCCAGGCTTGCTGCCAGAACCAGTAACGTTCTTCTCATGGCTTCCATTCTCTCCTGTTTGGACGAGTCGTCCGGCTGCACGGCCCGCGGAAGGAGCAGGCCTTCACGTGCGTGAACACGGCTTGCCGGTTGGCAGTTGCGGGTCCGCCCGGCTCCGGGAGGCCTGCGGCTGTGCTTTTCTTCGGCGAGCGACAAAAAGGCGCCGGCTCGAGGTGGCTCCGCCGTGGCAACCCGCAGGCTTTTCTCACCCACAGATGACTTTTGCGCGCATGGAGGTGTCCCTGCAAGCGCGGTCCCGTTGTACCTTGTGAGTAAAGGCGGGGAGAGTGAAGCCGGGGGCCGGCACCGGGCGAGACGCCTGACGGAAAGCACTGCTGTAAGCTTCGAAGAGTCACCACAAAGGTAAGCCACGGCCTCGCGGGAACCGGAGAGCCTGTGCCTGCGTAAAGAGATGCGAGCCGGGCGGAACGGCGATCGCGGCTGCGCAGGGACCGGTGCGGCGAAGTGGGAAAGCGTGGTTCGGCATGGCAGCTTGGAAGACAGCGTTCGGCCACTACTAACGACTATGGCGGAAGAGCATCGATGAGCAAGAAGAAAATAGCCGCAATCGTTGCCGGGGTACTGGTCTTCGCAGGCATCGTGGTCTTCACGATCCTGCGGGCGCAGTCCGGCTACACCAAAGTACTGACCGGCAAGGTCACCCGCGGCGAGCTGACATCGACCGTGAGCGGCACCGGCCAGATCAAGCCGAAGACCTATGTGAATATTGGTGCGACGGCTTACGGGCGGATCACCAAGCTCTATGTGACCGAGGGCGAGCACGTCAAGAAGGGCCAGGTGCTGGCCACGCTTGAGGATGTGCAGCCGGCCGCGAATGTGGACGCTCAGAAGGCGGCCATTGCTGCGGCGCAGACCGATATCTCGTCCTACATCGCGGCGGAGAAGACGGCCGACGCCAATGTCCAGGAGTCGCGCGCCGACCTGGAGCAGAAGCAGCTGGATTATCAGCGGTACCAGCAGCTCTACAAGGAGAAGCTGGTCTCAAAGGCCGATTTTGACGCGAAGAAATCCCTCTATGACGTGGATGTGGCCACGCTGGCGCAGCGTGAGGCCGCGGTAGCCCAGGCCAAGGCGCAGACGGCTTCGGCACGCGGGCATCTCGGCACCCAGGTAGCGACGCTGCGCTCGAATGTGGATGCGTTGAACAAGACAGTGGCGGTGGCGCCCTACGATGCCATCGTGACCAACCTGCCTGTGCGCGTAGGGGAGTCGATGGTGATCGGCATCCAGAACGCGGAAGGCTCGACGCTGATGACGCTGGCGGACATGTCGGTGGTGACGGCGGACGTCAAGATCGATGAGACCGACATTGTGAACCTGCGCATGGGGCAGGCGGCCGATGTCTCAGTGGACGCACTGCCGGGCAAGGTCTTCAAGGGGCACGTGACCGAGGTCGGCGACCAGGCACTGCTGCGTTCCTCCGGGCAGGCGACCTCGCAGTCTACTACCGGCACGGAAGAGGCGAAGGACTTCAAGGTCATTGTCACAATTGATGCAGGGCAGGTGGGGACGGCCGATCTGCGGCCGGGGCTTTCGGCGACGGCCAAGATCACGACCGCGCACAAGGACGGGGTGCTCTCCCTGCCCATCCAGGCGCTGACGCCCGAGCCGGCCGGGGACACGAACAAGGTGCTGGCCTCGAGCGGGGGGGCGACCAAGCAGGGTGTCTTCGTGCTGCGGACCGAGAAGGGCAAGCTGCACGTTCACTTCGTGCCGCTGATCACCGGGATCACGGGCACCACCAATATCGAAGTGGGCGGCGATCTGCATGAGGGCGACGAGATTGTGACCGGCAGCTACAAGACGCTGCGATCGCTCAAGGACGGGGCCCTGGTGAAGCGGGCCAAGGCAGACGACGTGGGCAAGACCGACGCCACGTAACTGCCGGGTGCGCTGCCGGCTGGGGCGAACAGCGCGAGCGAGATGGGTCAGGCCGAGGGGGGACGACTGGATGGCGAGCGAACAGGCGATGGCAGACGAGGCGGTCGAACGCGCGCGCAAGATGGACACCTCGGACGGCAACGTGATCGTGGTCGAGGACCTGTGGAAGACCTACGTGATGGGTGGCCAGGAGGTGAATGCGCTGCAGGGGATCAACCTCTCGCTGCGCCATAACGAGTATGTGGCGATCATGGGGCCGTCGGGGTCGGGCAAGTCGACGCTGATGAACCAGATCGGCTGCCTGGACACGCCGACACGGGGCAGCTACCGGCTGAACGGGCACTTGGTTTCGGAGTTGAACGACGACGAGCTGGCGCGGATACGCAACCGCGAGATCGGCTTTGTCTTTCAGACCTTTAACCTGCTGGCGCGGGCGACCGCGCTGCACAACGTGGAGTTGCCGCTGATCTACAACGGCACGCCGGCGGCGGAGCGGCTGGAGCGGGCGAAGGCCGCGCTGGTGGCGGTGAATCTTGAAACGCGCATGGATCACCGGCCGAACGAGCTCTCGGGCGGCCAGCGGCAGAGGGTCGCGATCGCGCGGGCGCTGATCAACAATCCTTCGATCATCCTGGCGGACGAGCCTACGGGCAATCTCGATTCGAAGACCGGTGACGAGATCATGGCGCTGTTTGACGAGCTGCATGCGCGCGGCAACACCATCATCCTGGTGACGCACGAGCCGGATATTGCGGAGTATGCCAACCGCGTGGTCCACATTAAGGACGGGGCCATCTTCTCTGACCAGGCCTCGACGCGGGTACGGGCCTAGAAGCGCCTGGCGCTTTCCACTTGCAGACGCCCGGTGTTCCGGCAAGGGCCTGCTGCGACCGCCTTTCACGTCGTACGAGCAATCTTCGTTCAACTCCCTCTTGAACCAGCCGATAACCCCTCCACAGCGGCACTGGCCGCGCCTGGAGGTTGTTGCCGGCATGAGCAGAACGAGAGAGATGGAGAGGGCGCCGTTTGAGCAGGCGCCAGCCAGCACGCGATGGATGCTGGGCCAGATGGTGGGCCGTAGTCCGGCCATGGAGCGGCTCTTCCTGCAGATGCGCTACCTGGCGAACCACCTGCGCGTGGCGCTGATCGAAGGCGAAAGCGGCACGGGCAAGCTGCTCACGGCCGAGACGCTGCACGGGCTGGCGGCGGGGCGGGCCAGCAGCTTCGTTCCCTGCCAGGCATCGGCTTTTCTGCGCGGCAACTGCAGCGCCCTGCTCGATGAGGCGCGCGGGGGCACGCTCTTCCTTACCCATGTGGACGCGCTCACGCCAGAAGACCAGGCAAGGCTGCTGCAGCTGCTTGAGTGGCACCAGCACCAGCACACCCGCAACAATGCCGAGCATGCGCCTCGACAGATCCTGGTCAGCTCACGCCACTCACTCCGCGGCCTGGTGCTGCAGGGCCAGATGCGCGCCGATCTCAGCTATCACTTGACCTCGGTGCGGCTGCAACTGCCCGCGCTGCGAGAGCGCAGGGAAGACCTGGGGCTGCTGGCGGACCATTTCGTGGAGCAGTTCTCGAAGCTGCACGGCAAGCCGCTTCGCGGGCTGGGTCCGGGTGTGTTGTCGCATCTGCTGGCGCATAGCTGGCCGGGCAACGTGCGTGAGTTGCAGACCACCATTCACAGCGGGGCGCTGATGTGCGAGGGGCAATGGATCCGGATGATCGACCTGCCGCTGCTCTCGGCTGAGCCGGTGGAGGGGCCGGCGCGCTTCCCGGCGGCGCGTGCCGCGGCGCAGGGCCCGGTACTCGAGGATCCGGATGATCCAAACCTGGACCGCGCCATCCTGCGCCACATACGGCATGTGCTGGCCGGGGTAGGCGGCAACAAGCTGCGGGCTGCACGCATGCTCGGGATCAGCCGCTCGACACTCTACCGGCTGCTGGAGGCCGAGGGGCTGCACATGGTCCGCTAAGCAGATGCGCAAAGCGAGTCCGGTAAGTAGGTCCGGGAAGCAGCGGCCCTGGCAGCGCAATTTCGGCCGCGGTGCGAGGGTGGGCGCGCTGCTGTTGGCCGGAACGGCATGAGGTAAACTCGGCAGAGCATTCCCCAGCATGGCTCGCGGCTGGCGGGTGCGCTGCCAGCTTATGAAAATAGCCTCGCTCGCCTCGCTCCTCTCCTTTTCCTCGTCCCTCTCCTTCCCCTCGCTCCTCTCCTCTCCCTGGCTTGCGTCGCTGGTTGTGGCCGCAGGCCTGCTGAACCTCGCGCCAGCCAGCCATGCGCAGACCCGGTTGGCGCCTGCCCCGCAGCCGGCGGCGCTGACTCGGGCCGAAAGCAGCAAGGCTCTTGCGTCACTCTTCGCGGAGATGTGGGAGAACACGCTCAGGACCTCGCCGGAGTTGGCGTCAGCGATCGGCGACAAGCGGTACAACGACCGGCTGGACGACCGCTCGGCGCTGGCTTACAACCAGAACCTGGAGCGCGAGTCAGGGTACCTGATCCGCCTAGCCGCCATTGATACGGCCGGCCTTTCGGAGCAGGAGCAGCTGAGTAAGGAGCTGATGGTGCGCCAGCTGGTGGAGGACCAGCAGGAGGCGCTCTTCAAGCCGTGGGAGATGCCTCTGAACCAGGCCGACAATATCGCGACCGACCTGGCGCGGTTTGTGGATCAGCTCTCCTTTACGACGGTGAAGGATTACGACGACTACATCGCCCGTTTGAAGCAGGTGCCTGTGGCCTTTCAGCAGACCACGGACAACCTGGAGACGGGGATTGCGGATCGCCGCACGCCGCCCGGGTACCTGCTC
>DASWUY010000143.1:0-2010 GCA_036401435.1 Acidobacteriaceae bacterium
CCGCACTCGCCGGCCCCCGCCCGGCGCTGTACCATCGGTGTATGGCAATTACCCGCGAGCAGGCGCTGGACTACTTCCGCTCCGACGACCTCATCGGCCTCGGCATGGATGCTGACGCGTTGCGTCGCAAGCTGCACCCCGAGGGCGTGGTCACCTACATCATCGATCGCAACATCAACTACACCAACTTCTGCACCGAGTACTGCACCTTCTGCGCCTTCTACCGGCCGCTTAAAGGCAAGCTCGCCTCGGAAGGCTACATCCTCGACTTCGATACCATCTACGCCAAGATCGCCGAGACCCTCGAGATGGGCGGCACCGGCGTGCTGATGCAGGGTGGCCTGCATCCCGACCTCAAGATCGAGTGGTTTGAAACCCTGCTGCGCGGCATCCGCGACCGCTTCCCTTCTATCTGGCTGCACTGCCTCTCCGCCTCCGAGATCCTGGCCATCGCCGAGTACTCCAACCTCTCCCTGCGCGACACCATCCTGCGTCTCCGCGATGCCGGCCTGCAGTCCATCCCCGGCGGCGGCGCCGAGATCCTTGACGACGAGGTCCGCTTCAAGATCGCGCGCCTCAAGTGCCGCACCGAGGACTGGCTCGCCGTGCACCGCACCGCCCACTCCCTCGGCATGCGCACCACCGCCACCATGATGTTCGGCGTGGGCGAGACCATCGAGCACCGCGTCAACCACTTTGAGCAGGTGCGCCGCTTGCAGGAGGAGACAGGCGGCTTCACCGCCTTTATCCCCTGGTCCTTCCAGCCCGGCCACACCGCGCTGGGCGGCCGCGGCTGGGACGAGGCCACTGCGGTCGAATACCTCAAGGTGCTCGCCATCTCTCGCCTCTACCTCTCCAACATCGAGAACGTGCAGTCCAGCTGGGTCACCCAGGGACTGAAGGTGCTGCAGATGGGCCTGCGCTTCGGCGGCAACGATGTGGGCTCGGTCATGCTTGAAGAAAACGTGGTCAAGGCGGCCGGCACCTCAAACTGCACGACAGAAGAAGAGTTGCGGCGTATCATCCGAGACGCAGGATTCCGCCCCGCACAGCGCGATACCCTGTACACGACCTTGTTCCTGAACTAGGCGCGCAGCCGGACGCGGTGGCGGCGCCAGCCGAGGGCCGCCATGTTCTTCATCCGCATGCACGCCGCCGCCATGGCCAGCATCCTGACCCCGATCGTCTGCGCCTCCTGCTGGGTCTTCCTCGTGCTCTGCCGTTGCGACAACTGCGGCCTCAAGATCTACGAGCGGCTCGCCGTAATCCCGCTCTCCTTCATGATTGCCTTCGACCTCTGGATGCTGAGCTTCTGCCTGCGCTGGTAGGCGCAGCAAAGAGTACTTGACCTGGCAACGCCGAAGGCAAAGACCCGCCACGAAGTGGCCGCAAGCCGCGCAGGCGGTCCCCCGCAACGCGGTCATCCTGAGCGAAGCGAAGGACCCGCGGTTGCCCCTGCTCGCATCCGATCCCTGCCCTTCGCTCGGCCCAGCCGTACAATCAGAGCACCCCCGACGGAGGCCGGATCCTGCTCGCATCTCTCCTCATCAACCCGGCGCCCCTCCTGGTCGTGCAACGCGGCCTCTCCCATTACCTCCACACCCACTACGCCGACCCGACCTTCGAGCACCTCTACCGCTGGAACGCCTTTGATGCCGCGCTCCTGGTCCCCTACTTTGTCGTCATGATCATCCTCGCCTTCTACGGCGTCCACCGCTACCAGCTCGTCTGGCTTTACTACCGTCACCGCGACAACGCCACCCTCGATCCGCCCTCGCTCTTTGCCGAGCTGCCGCGCGTCACCATCCAGCTGCCTATCTACAATGAGCAGTACGTGATCGACCGGCTCATCGAAGCCTGCTGCCGACTCGAGTACCCGCACCACAAGCTGCAGATCCAGTTACTCGATGACTCGACCGATGAGACCGCGCAGGTCGCCTCCGCCATTGTGGAGCGGTACCGCGCCACCGCCCATCCTATCGAGTACATTCACCGGTCCAACCGGTACGG
>DASWUY010000144.1:0-10243 GCA_036401435.1 Acidobacteriaceae bacterium
GCCGATCGCGCGAACGTGGCGCGCCGCCTGATGCAGAGCAACGGCGTCGGCGCAAGCCAGATCTCGCAGGTGCGCGGCTTTGCGGACCAGAGGCTGCGCAAACCGCAGCAGCCGCTCGACGCGTCGAACCGGCGGATTTCGCTCATCGTGCAGTATCTGGACCCGCAGGGTGGGGCCGGGTCAGGCGCGGCTGCCGGATCGCCCGAGGGCAAAGGGGCCGCCGCGCCTGAGGCCGGAAAGCCGGGCGGAGGCCAGCCGGCTGCTGAGTCTCATCCCGCGAAGTCGAAGTGAGGCGCGCGCCCGGCGATCGCGGCTGGCGGAGAGAGTCTGCTGTGCGTGCGCAGCACCAGCCTGGGCGCTGTTGGTGAACAGGGAAGAGGTCGTTGGAGGGTTGCTCCGGGGTGCCTTAGCGGAAGCGTTTGTCGGGCGGCGTCGCCGGCATGTAGCGCAGGCCGCGTACAGGCGGAGCAGCGGCACGCAGCGGCGCACCGGTAAGGTTGGCCATCTGCGCAAATTCGCAAGCCCGCTTGCGCTCCGACTCCGACCGAAAGAGGAAGTGGAAGGCCATCTGCTGCTGATTGGCGTAGGCAACACTTGCCCGCAGCTCCATGCTGTCGCGCGGATGGTTCAGACGCAGGAGTCCCTCGGTGCCGACGGGAAGGCGATGACGGAACTCGCCGCGTATCCCGGTCTCGCTGATGTTCTTGCAGATACCGAGAAACGCCAGCTCCCCGACGATCACGTCCACGGGAAAGTCTGCCGTGAAACGAGGCAGTCGATAGAGTAGGTCTCGCATAGCCACTCTATCGGCACTGGCGGCCGAAACTTTCGATGCATTTCTTGCTAAAGTTGCGAGCTCGGCCGCACCAGGGGTAACGAGCCTTTCCGCAGGCGGCAAGCGGCTTGAAACGTTAGTACCGCCTGCCACCTTTTCCCGTTCGCGGCTGCAGGGCTTCTTCTATATTCGGACTGATCACCCCGGGGGAGAACGGCTATGCCGGCACCACCAGGCAGTACGGCTGGCGGTCTAGGGATGTTCCTGCCCGGGTCCGGGCAAGGGCGTCAGCGGGAGGCTGCAGCACCACCATCGCTCGCTTCGGCGCCTCGCATTCTTGTCGTCGAGGATGACGAGCCGCTGGCGCGCCTGCTGGCCAGCGGCCTGGCCGCCGAATCGTTCCTGGTGCACCTGGCGCATGATGGAGAGGCGGCAGAGCGGGCGCTCGCCGCCGGGCCCTACGACCTGCTCATCCTCGATCTGAACCTGCCCCGTCTGGATGGATTGACCCTGCTGCAGAGAGTGCGCGCGACCGGGCAGCTGGTGCCGGTGCTGGTGCTTACGGGCAGAACGCGCACCGAGGACATGGTCAAGAGCCTGGACCAGGGTGCGGACGATTGCCTGCTGAAGCCCTTCTCGCTGCTCGAGTTCATGGCCCGGGTGCGGGTGCTGCTGCGTCGCTCCATGCCCGCTCCACAGGAGACGGGCAAGGCGACCGGGCTGGTCCTGGACCGGAGCGAGTTTCGCGCCGAGCGCAACGGACGGCAGATCAACCTGACGCCTCGCGAGTTCGCGGTGCTTGAGTTCCTGGTGCTGCATGCAGGCAAGCCGCTCTCGCGCGCTACGTTGATGGAGGAGGTGTGGAAGATGCCCTTTGAGGCGAACACCAACATCGTCGATGTGTACATGAAGTACCTCCGCGACAAGATCGACGGCTCGGGAGAAGAGAAGCTGATCCACACGGTGCGGGGCGTGGGGTACGTCCTGCGCACCGGCGCTGCCGGATGACGGAAGGCGGCGGCTGGCGGGACGAGTCGCTCACGGCCACGCTGCGCGACGGCATGCACTCCATGGCTCAGCCGCTGACCCGTTTGCAGGCGCGACTCTACCTGGCGCTCACGAACGAGGGCACGAACGAGGGGACGCGGGAGCTGCTGGTTGAGGCCGGGGCGGATCTCGATCGGCTCTGCCTGCTCTTCGCGCTCACCCGGCAGGTGCTGTCGCTCGACAGCACGGCAGCGCGAAGCAGCGGGGAAGCGTTGGCGGGCGTGCTCGATCCTCTTCCCATGGACGCAGAAGCCATTCTTGCGGGAACGGACCTCACACTTGAGTTGCGCGTGGAGCGCTCGCTGCCCGCGGTGCGGATGGATCGCGGACGCACCCGCGAGGCGCTGAGCGACATGCTGCGGCTGGCGCGGGCGGCGGGGCGTCCGGGGTCGGCGGTGCTGTGCCCGGTTACGGTGCAGGGCGAGTGGGTCGAGATCGCGATGGAGGCGCAGGGCGCGGAGGCGGTGGTGCTGGACGAGACGGCGCGGCTGCGGCTGGCGCTTGCCCGGGCTAATGTGGAGAGCCAGGGAGGCTGCTTCTGCTACAGCGCCGCGCCGTTCCGCGTGGCGCTGCGCTTACCGCGCGCCGAGACGGAGACCGGGGCGCGCGGAGCTGGCAAGGTTGAAGGTGGCTTGGGCGCACCAGATCCGATCGCTCCGGAGCGGTAGGAGCGTGGGGTGTTCCGATCCGCCTCAGGGACGGGGGCAATCGAAAGTAATGTCCTGAAAGATAAACGGCCCGCGGCTGCACCCTATTGGCCTGCTTCGTGCATGAGGGATAGGCAGATGCTGCCTACCTCTCATAGAGCACCAAGAAACAGCGCGGGCGCCGGGCTCCGGGAACCACTGGCGCCCGGGGAACCACTGCACCGGGAAGCACCGGCACACGAGGCGCGAGGCGATGCGAACCTGCTGGCCAGCGCCTTCTCCGAGTTCATCGCGGCGGCGGGGCGGCTTGAGGCCTCCTATGGCGAGCTGCAGGAGCAGGTTGCGGAGCTGAGCCGGGAGCTGGCCCAGCGCAATGCCGCGCTCAATGCCAGCCTGGCCGAGAACGAGGGGATGCGGCTGCGGCTGCAGCAGATTGTGGACTCGATGCCGTGCGGGGTCCTGGTGCTGGAGCGCGACGGCGCGCTCGCGAGGATCAACCCGGAGGGGATGCGGCTGCTGGCGATTGGCAGGGCCGAGTCGCGGAACCTGGCCACCATCTCGGCCGCAGCGGGTATCAACCTGACCCGGCTGGTCGAGGATACGAGCCTGCTCGAGAGCGAGCAGGAGCTGAGCCTGCGGGTGGGCGGGGTGAAGCGGTGGATCGAGATCCGGACGCGGCGGATCTACGCGGCGGGGGACTGCTTTCAGACCATCCTGATCCTGCGCGATGTGACGGCGCACAAGCTGGCCGAAGAGGAGCGGGAGCGCGGGCGGCGGGCGACCGCGCTGGCGGAGATTGCGGCCATCCTGGCCCACGAAATTAGAAACCCATTAGCCAGCATGGAGCTGTTTGCCGGCCTGCTGGCATCGAGCGAGAGCGTGGGCGCGAGCGGCGGCGCGGAGCAGACGTGGATCTCGCACATGCGCGCCGGGATCCGTTCCTTGTCGGGAACGGTGAACAACGTGCTGAATGTGCACGGAGGGGAGTGCCCGGCGCTGGCCAGGCTCGACGTGGCCAAGGCAGTCGAGAGCAGTGTGCAGTTTGCCGGGCCAATTGCGGCGCAGGCGGGCGTGCGGCTGGTCTTTGCAGGCAGCTTCGACGGCGCGGGCGCGACAGAGATCCTGGGCAATGCGAGCGCACTGCAGCAGGTGGTGCTCAACCTGGTGACGAACGCGGTGCGGCATACGGCGCCGGGCGGCGAGGTGCGGGTGACGGTCGGGCGCGCGCCAGGCGACGAGCGCGCGAGGATGCAGCTTGAGGTTACAGACACGGGCAGCGGCATTGCTCCCGAACACCTGCCGGAGATCTTCCGCGCCGGCTTCAGCGTGGGCGGCAACACGTCCGGCCTGGGCCTGGCGGTGTGCCGGCAGATTGTCAGCCAGCACGATGGCGAACTCTATGTGGCGAGCACGGTTGGGCAGGGCACGAGGTTCTGCGTGGAGATACCTACCCTATGAGCGATCCGGTACGCGCTTCCTCGTCGGTCCTGGTGGTGGATGATGAGCCCGGCATCCGGGCGGCGCTCGAGGCGAACTTCTCGCAGCGCGGCTGGCAGGTGGAGACGGCGAGCGGCGTCGAGGATGCGACGCGCGCGCTGGAGCGGCGGGCCTTTCACCTGGTGGTCTCGGACATCCGGATGCGGGATGGCGATGGGCTGGAGGTAATGCGGTCGGCGCGGCGGCTGGCGCCCTCGACGGCGGTGATCCTGTTGACGGCCTTCGGCACGGTTCCGGATGCCGTCCGCGCGATGCGGTCCGGAGCCTTCGATTACATGACCAAGCCCATCTCGTTTGAGCAACTGGAGGAGCGTGCCGAGCGCGTGATGCAGCAGTGCTGTGAGGCAGGCCAGGGCGAGCGCGAGAGCGGCAGCACGATGGTGGGCAAGGCGCCCGGGCTGCTGCGGGCGCTGCAGCGGGCGCGGGCCGCCGCGACGACGGACGCCGATGTGCTGATCGAGGCGGAGAGCGGCACGGGCAAGGAGCTGCTGGCGCGGCTGATCCACGAGGCAAGCGATCGCAGCCGCAAGCCGTTCATCGCGGTCAACTGCGCGGCGGTGCCGGAGCACCTGCTGGAGAGCGAGCTCTTCGGGCATGCACGCGGGGCGTTTACCGGCGCGGCTGCGGCCAAGGCGGGGCGCTTTGAGCTGGCGCATGGAGGCACCCTGCTGCTGGACGAGATCGGCGAGATGCCGCTGCACCTGCAGCCCAAGCTGTTGCGCGCGCTGCAGGAGCGGGAGATCGAGCGGTTGGGGGAGACGCGGACCATCAAGGTAGACATCCGCGTCATCGCGACGACCAATGTCGCGCTGAGCGCGGCAGTGGAGCAGGGCAAGTTTCGCAGCGACCTCTACTACCGTTTGAACGTGATTCCGCTGACGCTGCCGGCGCTGCGGGATCGGCCCTCGGACATTCCGCTGCTGGCCCGGTACTTTGCGGAGAAGTACGCGGCCAAGGCGCATCGCCCGACGCCGGAGCTGCGGGACGGGTTCCTGGAGAGGCTGGCCTGCCACTCGTGGCCGGGCAATGTGCGGGAGCTGGGAAACTTCATGCGCCGCGTGCTCTCCCTGCACCCGGGCATGGAGCTCGACGAGGCGTGTTTCGACGAGGAGTTCCAGACCTTGCAGGAGGCGGCCCCGGCAGCCGAGACGGCAGGCAAGGCGGGTGCGGTGATGCCGGCGGGCGCGCCTATCCGGCAGCTGGAGCGGATGCACCTTGAAAACACGCTGAGCATGACCCATGGCAATCGCACGCAGGCCGCAGGGATGCTGGGCATCAGCGTGCGCACCATGCGCAACAGGATTCGCGAATACGGATTACCGCCACGGAGGTATGCATAGGATGGCCAGCGCTCCCCTCATTCCTGCTTCGCTCGAGCGCTTTCTCGAGCTGACGACCGATCGACAGCAGATCGTCTCGTCCAACATGGCGAACATTGACACGCCGGGATACCGGACGCGCGACCTGAACTTCCAGCATGAACTGGCGCGGGCCAGCAGCGGGCTGGACGAAGCTCAGGGCCTGCAGCCGGCGGTGCAGCAGGTGCAGGGCTTGCTGGAGCGGCCGGACGGCAACAACGTGGACCTGGATCGGGAGAGCCTGCTGCTGGCGCAGACCCAGCTGCAGTATTCGATGGGCGTGCAGCTGGTGAAGTCCGAGTTTCACCAGCTGCTGAGCGCGATCAACGGAGGCAACTAGGATGGGACCGTTTGAGATGCTGGCCATTTCGGGATCGGCGCTGGGCGCGGAGCGGCAGCGTTCGGAGGTGATCGCAACCAACATGGCAAATGCCGAGACCACGCACACCGACGCCGGCGGACCGTTCCAGCGCAAGCAGGTGGTGTTTAGCGCGCCCGGCGGGGCGGCGTTTCCGCTGCAGTTCGCGAACGCCGGGAGCCAGCTGCGCGGCCGCACGCCGGGCGGGGTGCGGGTAGCCCAGGTGGTGGCCGACCCGGCGCCGCCGGTGATGCGGTATGAGCCCGGGCATCCGGACGCAAACAAGGATGGCTTTGTGGCCTACCCGGCCATCAACCCGGTGCAGGAGATGGTGGACCTGATGGGCGCCGTGCGCGCTTACCAGCTGAACGCGTCCGCGGTAACTGCGGCCAAGCAGATGATCCAGCAGTCGCTCGACATTTTGAAGAGCTAGGGCGTCAGTGGATGGACCCGAAGCAACCAGAAGAGGGATACCGATGAGCATGGCGATTCCGGCACTATTTCCGCCTGTTGCAAGCCAACTGCAGCCGCTCTCCGCGGGAGAAAGCACCTCCGGGGGCTTTGGCGACGTGATGAAGGATGCGCTGAACCAGGTGGCCAGCCTGCAGGGTGGCGCGGAGCAGCAGGTGGGCACGCTGCTGGCCGGGGGCAACGCGGACATGGGCAAGGTGATGATCTCGGTCGAGAAGGCCGATGTCGCTTTCCAGCTGATGATGCAGGTCAGGAACAAGATCGTGAGCGCCTACCAGGACATAGAGAAGATGCAGTTCTAGCGCGGGCGGGCAGGATCGCGCTGCGGGCAGCAGCAAGCCGGCGTCGGCAAGGAGCATGCGGCCCGCCAGCCGCGCACGGCTCTACACGCAATGCAGGCACAGACGATTCTCGCTCTCCCATGATTCGGACGTGATCGGACCGTTCTTCAAACGAGGTCCGATTGGTGATCCGACGCATGATTCAACGCACCCACAAAGGCTGAAGCACACGGGATGGCAGCAAAGAACCCCACATGGACGCGGCTGCAACAGTTCTGGGCCAGCCGCACGCAGAGCCAGCGGCTGCTGCTTGGAGCAGGCGCGGCGATCACGGCAGGGCTGCTGGCGCTGTTCTCAAACCTGTTGCTGGCGCCGGACCTGAAGCCGCTGATGACGGGCATGGAGCCGGCCGATGCGCAGGCGCTGGCCGGAGAGCTGGCGGCCAAGAAAATTCCTTACCAGATCAGCCCGGACGGCAAGGGGATCAGCGTGCCGGCCGACCACCTGGACGCGGCGCGGCTGGAGGTGGCTTCAGGCCAGAGCCCGCACTCGGGGCGAATGGGCTTTGAGATCTTTGACAAGGTGTCGTGGGGCCAGACCGAGTTTGACGAGAAGGTGAACTACCAGCGGGCGCTCGAAGGCGAGCTGGAGCGGACCATCGTCACGCTGGGCGGGGTGAAGAGCGCGCGGGTGCACCTGGTGATGGCGAGCGAGTCCGTCTTCCTGGACCGGGAGCGTGCGGCCAAGTCCTCGGTGGCGTTGCGACTGAGCCGCGGCAGCCTCTCGCGGGAGCAGGCGCAGTCGATCCAGAGGCTGGTAGCCGGCGCGGTCGACGGCTTGAAGCCGACCGATGTGGCGATCATCGATGCGGACTCGAATGAGTCGCTGGGCGGGGGCGGGGAAGGCTCGGCGGGCGGGCGGGAGGTGGAGCAGGACCTGACGGCGCGGCTGGTGGCGACGCTTTCGCCGATCCTCGGGCCGGACCATCTGCGGGCCAGTGTGAACGTGGAATACGACCCTGGGACCACGGAGGAGAGCCAGGAGAAGTACGACCCGGGGGTGAGTGTGCCGCTGACCGTCCAGCGGTCGGACGAGCAGTCCGGGCCAGGCGCCGGGGTGGGCGGCGTGCCGGGCACGGCCAGCAACGTGCCGCAGAGCGGCGCGGTGGCCGGCAAGTCGAACGTGCAGGCGAGCGCGATGGCTGTCGGAGACGGGAGCGCCAGCTCCAAGACCGAGAACTCGACCTTTGGCGTGAACCGGACCACGCGGCGGTCGCTTGAGCCCGCCGGGCGGATCCGAAGAATGACGGCGGCAGTGGTGGTGGACGACTTTACGGAGCGGCGCCAGGGGCCCAAGGGCAAGTGGATCGAGACCCGGATGAAGCGATCGCCGGAGGAGTTGAAGCAGATCGAAGAGGTGGCGCGCGCGGCGATCGGGCTGGACACGGCGCGGGGCGACGTGATCAGCGTCGAGGATATGTCCTTCACCCATCCGGAGGCGGTGGAGGTCAGCGCGCCGACCGCTTCCGAACGGGTGCGCAAGGGCGTCTCCGACTATAGCACCATGATCCGGTATGCGATGCTGCTGCTGCTCTTTGGCCTGGCCTACCTGCTGATGGTGCGCCCGGTGCACAAGCGGGCGCTGGCTGAAGGCAGGCAGCTGCCCGCCGGGGACGGCGGCGGCATCCAGCTGGCCCGGGCGACGGGCGAGGTAGCGCAGCCCGTGCATGGGCCCGATGCAGCCAAGGCGCTGGCCCTGAAGGAGCAGGTGGTGCAGATCGTGAAGGCGGAGCCTGCCAGCAGCACGCGCGCGGTGCAGGTATGGCTGCGGGGTGAGACGCCATGAGCGGTGAAGCAGAAGTCGCGTCGATGACCGGGCTGCGCAAGGCGGCCGTGCTGGTGGCGGTGCTGGGAGACGATGCGGCGGCAATGATCCTGCGGCACCTGGAAGAGGATGACCTGCAGAGGGTGACGCAGGAGCTGGCGCGGCTGGGCAATGTGCCGCGCGAGGTGTCGATCCAGGTGCTGGAGGAGTATCGCCAGCTGACCATGGCCCAGGAGCATATCGCGCGCGGAGGCCAGGAGCTGGCCACGCGGCTGCTGGTCAAGGCCTTTGGCGAGAACGGGGCGCGCGAGATGGTGCAGCGCCTGCTGCGCGCGCACGAGCTGAGTGCGACGCGGGTGGAATCCTTGCAGCGCATTGACCCCAAGCAGCTGGCTCGGTTTCTTGAAGGAGAGCACCCGCAGACGATCGCACTGGTGCTGGGGCATCTGGCCTCGAAGCATGCCTCGGCGCTGCTGATGGCGCTACCTCAGGCCGTGCGGGCGGAGTCGGTGAAGCGGCTGGCGAATCTGCGCCAGTTCTCTCCGGAGATGGCGGAGAAGGTCTCGCTGGTGCTCAACCGGCGCTTCAAATCCGTCGGCGAGCAGAAGAAGAAGACCTACTCCGGGTCGCAGAGTGTGGCTGACCTGCTGAACAACGTGGATGCCACCACCTCGCGCGAGATCCTGGAGATGATTGAGCGCGACGAGTCCAAGCTGGCGGTCAGCATCCGCAACCTGATGTTCACCTTTGAGGATTTTGTGAGCGTGCAGGAGGTACAGATTCGCGAAGTCACGGCGGCGGTCGATAAGAAGATCTTGACCCTTGCGCTGAAGGGGGCGAGCGAGGAGCTGCGCAACCATTTCTACCAGACCATGTCTTCGCGGGCGATCGAGATGATGAAGGAAGATGCCGAGTCGCTCGGCCCGGTGCGCAGCAAGGACGTGGCCAACGCGCAGCTGGAGATAGTGGCCGTGGCCCGCAAGCTTGAGGCCGAAGGCAAGTTGACGTTGAAAAATGAAGGAGCCGATGAATATGTCCTCTAGCAACCCGTCGTTCTCGAATGTCTTTTCGGTACCCATGTCGGTGTTCCAGTACCCCCCGAGCGCGCCGGCATCGATCACCTCGCTGCCCCGGATCAAGACAGGAGACCGGTACGGTTCGGAGGCGCCCGTGGGACCCTCGGTCGAGACAGCGGAAGAGGAGTTGCGGCTGGGGATCACGCTGACCGAGGAGGCGCTTGCAGCGCGGCTGGCCATGGCCCGGGCCGAGGGGCGCGAAGAGGCGGAGGCGCAGCTGCGCCGGGAGTACGAGGCACGGGTGGCGGTCGAGGCAGAGCGAGTCTCGGCCGTGATCCGGGAGTTCGAGGCGTCGCGGACGGCGTACTTCTCGCGCGTGGAGCTGGAGGTGGTGCACCTGGCCTTGTCGATCGCGGGCAAGATTCTTCATCGCGAAGCGCAGGTGGACCCGATGCTGGTGGCGGCGCTGGTGCAGATCGCGCTCGGCCAGCTGAAGGATGGCTCGTCGGTCGCGATCCGGGTGCGGCCCGAGGAGGCGGCACGATGGAGCCAGCACTTTGACCGGGCAGTGCCGGGGTTGAAGGTGACGGTGATCCCGGATGCCGAGCTGGGTGCCGGGGGGTGCGTGCTCGAGACGGAGCTGGGCTCGGCGAACTTCTCGCTCGACGCGCAGCTGAAGGAAGTGGAGCAGGGGTTCTTTGATGTGCTCGCGCAACGGCCGTAGGGTTCGCGGCGACCGGGGCGGGCGGGAGAGCAACAGCTACCGGTCTACCAGTAAGGGTGTATCAGGACCGGTGTATCAGTACCCGTCTATCAGGAGAGATGGTTCCGCATGCCGACGCCGCTCGCACCGTTCTTCCACCAGCTGGAGCGCAGTGGCAGTGTGCGCTGGTCAGGGCGCGTGCTGCAGATGATCGGCAACCTGGTGGAGTCCGAGGGGCCGTTCTGCTCGGTAGGGGACGCGTGCGA
>DASWUY010000145.1:0-6484 GCA_036401435.1 Acidobacteriaceae bacterium
TAATGGCCATGAGGTAGGAGTTGCCGTCCAGATGGCACGCCGTGCGAAGATCCGGTCAGGAAGGAAATGGTGGTTCGGAAATGGGAAGCGGGTACCTTAGGTATCTTAGTTGCCAACAGAATTGGGGGTCAATACAACCCCGCTCCTGCAACAATGACATCGTAGTCATTGCCACCAGCCGCGTTTCACGGAGACGACGCTTCATGCAGGACACCATGAACCTGGTAATGCTGATCTGCGCATCGCTTGCGGCTCTTGCCTTCGGAGTACTGGCTGCCCAGCTTCTCTGCCGTGTCGCCTTCAGCGCTCTGCGCCTGCACGCCCGCTCCATCGCCCCCGCCCAGGTTGCGGGAGCCGAGGCCGCCTTGGTCACCAAGCCGGCCATCAGCTAGCCGCCTGCCATCGCTAAAGCCTTCCGGATCACCGCGACGGTAACCTCAGGCAGCCCGCACCCGCATCCCTCCATCGCCATCGCCGCACCTTCGATCCATCGGGCCTCCACGGCATCGCTCCCCGCCCTCATCACGCCCGAGCCCACCCGGCAGACCCAGTCAATCAGCACGTAGTGGTAGGCGATCCGCCCCTGGGCATCGGGCACGATGCGATCGAGCACCTCGACCACCCCCAGCGGCTCTACCATGAGCCCGGTCTCCTCGAGCAGCTCCCGCTTCAGCGCCTCTACGAGCGTCTCGCCCAGCTCCACCGCGCCCCCGGGCAGCGACCACGCACCCTTGTGCGGCTCCTGCCCGCGGCGCACGAGCAGCACCCGCCCCCCGGCATCGATCACGACCGCCGCCACGGCGGCTATCGGCCGGTCCGGATACGCCCGCCCGCGAGCGCTTTCCAAACGCACCACGTCGCTCAAATCTTCAACGGCAGCCCATGCTCTTCGCCAAAGACCAGCCGCCCCATGCTGAAGCGCCCTCCGTTGAACTTCGGCTGCCCCTTGCCATGGCCGATCGCCAGCAGTGCCACCACCTGGTAGTTCATGGGCAGCTTCAGCACGCTCCGCACCTTGTCTTCTTCGCAGCCTTCCATCGGCGCGGTGTTGTACCCCAGCGACTCGGCCATCCACATCATCGTCGCAAACGCGAGCGTCACCTGGCGGTTCAGCCATGCGCCCAGGTTGGGGTGGTTGCCGAGGTAGTTCGGGATATTGATCCGCGCCTGGTGCGCGAAGTTTTCCGGCATCCCGGCCGCCCGGCCCATGCGCAGCACCTCGTCCAGGTCCCCGTTGCGCCAGCCGTCCGCATCGCCACACGCCACGATCACCACCGAGGCTTCCTCCACCTTGGCCTGGTTGAAGCACGCCGCCCGCAGCCGCCGCCGCTGCTCCGGCGTGCGCACCACCACGAACCGCCAGGGCTGCAGGTTGTAGCTGCTCGGCGCCTTCAGCCCCGCTGCCAGTATCGCGGCCAGATGCTCGTCCGGGATGGCTGCTCCGTCAAAGCTGGGCGTGGCCCGGCGCTCGTTCACGACCTCTGAAAACGGCTTCTCAGGCTCGGTTGCCATGGGTCTCGCATGTCGTGGTCAGTTCTGGTCAGGTTGTGGTTGGGCGTGGTCGCATCGTGGTCGGTTTCCGGTCCGGGTTCCTCTGTCTCCGGCCGCTTTACGCCCCGTGCCATTCTCCCCGAGCACCCTGCCCGGGGCAACCGCTCTACTGTATCTGATCCATCGGCAACTCGACCGCAAAGGGCTGGTGCCCGGCCGACTCGGCATACACCCACAGCCCGTGAAAGTTGGCTCGCACCTCCGCATGCTCCTCCAGGAAAGCATGCATCAGCAGCAGCGCCTGCGTCCGCGCAAACACCGGGTCCACGTTCCCCGCATTGGCGTTGTAGTGCAGCACCAGGTCTAGCCCGCCCAACGCCCCGTCGGTGCTCAGCGAGGTCACGGCAAAGCTCTGGTCCCCGGCCACCACGGGCATTGTCTGCGTGCCCCGGCCGGGCAGCCCCTGCGGCATCACCGCCGCGCTCTCCCGCTCCAGCTTGGACAGGTTGGGGCTTGAGAAGAGGTCCACAGGCGTGAGCAGAAACGCCGCACTCTGGTAGTAGAAGTAGGCGCTCCACCGCTGCTGCGCCTTGCCCAGCTCCCGCGCCCGCGTCCAGTACCAGACCCCGTCATGCCCGGCAATGGTCAGAGGCCGCGCGTAAAAACCCGCCAGCTGCCACGGCGCTGCTGCCCCAGCCTTCGCCCCCCGGGCCAGGATGATCCCCATCTGCTGCGGCTTGGCCACGCCGTTTCCATGCACGATAGCCAGCGCATAGGTCCCCGCCGGGAGCTGCGGAATCGTGACCGTGACCAGCAGCGAGGACCCCGGCACACTGCAGAAGAACTGCGCCTCGTCTTCGTTCGACTTCAGGTCCTCGGCGTGCAGCAGGTACAGGTTCTCGATCGAGAGCGTAGCTCCGCGCAGCACCGGAGCCAGCCCCCCCTCCGTGCTCGCTATCCCTTCAAACTGCGGCGCGATGCTCGGCAGCGTCTCACTCCTCAGCGCCGCCGTATTCCCGGACGCAGCGTACGCTGCCATCTCGCTCACAGACCCGCCCAGCTCCGCACGCTCGGCGGACGTCATCTGCGACTGCGTCGTGCAGGAGATGGCGCTCGCTCGCTCGACAGGCACCAGCAGCAAGAGCATCAGCAGCAGCCAGGCACTGGGCCGGCGCAACGCCACACGTCCGCCGCGCACGGCCGCGCGGCCACGCAACGTATGCACAGGTCTCTCAGGTAACGTGCAGGCAGGCAGCAGGATCATGACGGGTGCGAGCGGAACCTCGGCACTGCTAGTCTAGTACACAGGATGAGGAGGGTGTCTTGACCCTGCGCCGGCTGCTGCCGATTCACATTGCCGCCATCACCACCAGCCTTTGCCTGGCCGCCGCGGCCCGTGCCCAGGGCCCCGGCCTCTCCGCCACGCCGGTTGAGGACGCCCTCGCCCGTGCCCGCCAGGCCGCCGCCGCGCAGCAGGCGGCCGCGAGCCGTCCCGTCAACGCCTACAGCGCACCCGCCCTTGCGGCCAAGCCCGCGCTCCCAATTTCGACCCCGCCGTCTACCCCGCCCTCCGGTCGCTCCATGCTCGACCAGCCCGCCATCCCGGCAAAGATCGAGATCGCCGGCAACGAGCTCGCGATCGAGGCCACCAATGCCAGTCTCAGCGATGTCATTCGCCAGGTCGCCGCCCGCACCGGCATGCGCGTCGACGGCAACCTGCACGACGAGCGCGTCTTCGGCAACTACGGTCCAGGCAGCCCTCCCGAGGTGCTCTCGGCCCTGCTCTATGATTCCGGCTACAACGTCCTGATGGTTGGCAGCAACGTCGAGGGCGTGCCCCGGCAGTTGGTCCTCAGCCCCCGCACCGCCGGGCCCGCCACCCAGGGCAGCACCGCCCTCACCCACCACGACGAGGAAGACGACGACGCCGCCGCCGTTGAGGTCGCTCCCCTGATCCTGCAGGCCCCCATCCCCGCTCCTCCACCTCCGGCCGTGCCTGGCCAGCCCCGCACCCCGCAGCAGATGCTCGAAGAGCTGCAGCGCATGCACCGCGGCGAACAGCCTACCGACGCGCCTCACAACCAGTAGCGGTCAGGCCGGCACCTGCCTTCCCACCGGGGGCGCTGCACGCCGGCACGCCGTAGCTTTAGCGATCCCGCAGCACCGGCCACCCGTCCTTCCACTCCACCCGCTTCACCCACAGGTACAGCGCGCCGTTCTCGCTGCGCCGCAGCGCGTGAAAGCACAGCAGCGTCTCGCCGCTCTGCGGGTCGGTGTATGCGCTGGCCCCACCCGGCGCCAGCCACAGCGCGTTGCTGGCCAGCAGCACCGTGCCGCCCCCGCGCAGCATCTTCGACCCATCCTCCCCCACAAAGGGTCCGTGCACGCTGCGCGACCGCCCCACGATCTCCCGGTAGGTATCGCGCTCGATCGGTATCTCGCAGCAGATGCCGACCGAAGCAAACAGGTAGTAGTACCCGCCGTGCGCCACCAGCGACGCTCCTTCGATTGCGTGGGTCGGGTCCCGGGGCCGGGCGGCCAGCGCGTACACGCGCGTGTCTTGCGCGCTCAGCTTGCCCGTCCCGGGGTCCAGCCGGCGTTGCTTGATCCCGCTCCAGAAGCTGCCGTAGCTCAGCCATGCGGCGCCGTCGTGGTCCACCAGCACGGCCGGGTCAATCGCGTTGAAGTCGTCTCCGGCCCTCGAACCCAGCACCTCGCCCTGGTCTACCCACCGGTAGCCAGGCGCCTCCGGATCGAGCGTCCCATTCGTCTCCAGCCCGATCACCGAGTCATGCGAACCCAGCCGCGACGCCCCGTAGTAGAGGTGATACACGCCGCCGTAGTAGGAGACCTCCGGCGCCCACAGTCCCACCACGCCCGGCACCCTTTGCCGCACCCAGGCCGGCATCGCGTCAAACACATGCCCGCATCCGCGCCACACCCGCGCGTCCGGCGAGCAGCGAATCGGCAGGTACGTCGTCGCATGGGTAAAGGGCAGATCGGTGGTAAACGCGTAGTAGGTCCGGCCCTCGCGGATCAGCGAAGGATCATGCACCGGCACCAGGTCCCCTCGCAGCAGGTTCTCGCCGAGCCCCGTGCTGCCGTAGCGCGTCGGCGCCAGCGTCGCGTCCCTGCCCCGGCACCCGCCCAGGCCAGACAGCGCAAGCAGCGCCATCAGCAGGACTGCCCCTGCTAGTCTGCCTTCCACCGGTACATCCCCCCCTGCGGCAGCCCCAGGTGGGTCAGCACCCGGTACGCAAACTGGCGCGCCATCTCGGTCGAGTCCACCGGATGGTTGTAGAACGAAGGGATCACGGGGAAGATCGTCGCCCCGGCATCCGCGCACGCCATCATGTTGCGCAGGTGGATCTTGTTTAGCGGCGTCTCCCGCACGCACAGGATCAGCGGCCGCCGCTCCTTCAGGCAGACGTCCGCCGCCCGTCCGGTCAGCGTCTGCGCCAGCCCGTTGGCAATGCCAGCCAGGGTGCCCATGCTGCACGGCAGCACGATCATCCCGGCGGAGTCGTAGCTCCCACTTGCAATGCTGGCCCCGATATCGCTCTCGCCCAGCTGCTCGATCTTCGCTGAACCCGCCCCCAGCAGCCTGGTCACCAGCTCCTGCCGCCCGCCCAGCTCCAGCTCTTCGGCCAGCACCCGCAGCGCATTGTCTGACACCACCAGGTCCACGTGCGCCACGCGCGCATCCTGCTCAAGTGTGGCCAGCAGCTGCTGCGCAAACACCGCCCCGCTTGCACCCGTTATGGCAACGGTCAGCTTCAAATCCAGACCTTGCCCCCCACCAGCTCCACCGTCTCGCCTTCCACGCTCACCGGCCGTTCGTAGGCGCTGAAGACCCGCTGGAAGATCGCATCCACGTTCTGCAACTGTCGCTGCAGGTCAAAGGCCGCGGACAGCTTCTCCGAGCCCAGCCTTCCCGCTATCTCCGGGTCCGCTGCCACCAGCTCGCGAAACACCAGCTCCTCGTCCGACTGCCAGGCCCGCATCGCATGACCCTGCACCAGCCGGTAGGCCTCCTCGCGCGACATGCCTGCCTCGGTCAGCTCCAGCAGCAGCTGCCCGCTGTAGATCAGCCCGCCCGTACTCTCGAGATTCTTCTGCATGCGCTTCGGGTACACGAGCAGCCGGTCGATGAGCGTGGTGGTCTTGCGCAGCAGGTAGTCGGTCAGAATCGTTGAATCGGGAAAAATGACCCGCTCGACGGACGAGTGGGAGATATCGCGCTCATGCCAGAGCGGAATGTTCTCGTACGCCGCTTGCGCGTTCGCCCGCACCACCCGAGCAAGGCCGGAGATCTGCTCGCAGGTGATCGGGTTGCGCTTGTGCGGCATGGCTGAGGAGCCCTTTTGCTTCTCTGAGAAGAACTCCTCTGCCTCGCGCACCTCAGACCGCTGCAGGTGACGAATCTCAGTCGCGATCTTATCCAGGGTACCGGTGATGATGGCGAGGGTGGAGATGTAGTGCGCGTGGCGATCGCGCTGGATGACCTGGCTTGCGATCAGCGCGGGCTCGAGGCCGAGGCTTGCGCAGATCGCTTCTTCGTGCTCGGGTTTCAGATGACCGAACGTCCCCACCGCGCCCGAAAGCTTGCCGACGCGCATCTGCTCCGCTGCTGCGTTGAAGCGCTCCAGGTCGCGCTCGATCTCGGCATACCAGTTCAGCAGCTTGAGCCCGAAGGTCGTCGGCTCAGCGTGCACGCCGTGCGTTCGGCCGATGATAGGCGTGTGCTTGAACTCGATGGCGCGCCGCTTGAGCACGGCAGCGAGCGCGAGCAAGTCGTCACGAAGGATCGCCGAAGCCGCTTTGACCTGCAGCGCCAGCGCTGTGTCGACAACATCGTTTGAAGTGAGTCCCCAGTGCAGCCAACGCGACTCGGGTCCTATTTTCTCGGCAACGGCCGTCGTAAAGGCGATCACATCGTGCTTGACCTCGGCCTCAATCGCCTGGATGCGCTCGAGCGAGAAGTCGCCGCGCT
>DASWUY010000146.1:0-3721 GCA_036401435.1 Acidobacteriaceae bacterium
CGTAGAAGCCGTTGTCGCGAGAACCCTGCACCACTCCACCCGAGGTAAACGCCACGCCGCCTGAAGCAAACTGCGCGCCTACCGAGTAGGTGCCGCCAGGATTCACATTGAGCTGGGGCTGGGTCGAGACACCGGGGGCGAGCGCCGCAACCGAGGTAAAGTTGCGTCCGTTGAGCGGCAACTCCTCAAACTGCTGCTGTGACACGTTCGTGTTCAGCGAGGTCTGGCCGGTCTCAAGCGCCACCGTGCTGCTCTCTACCGTCACCTTCTCTGACGCAGGCCCCAAGGTCATCCGAACGTCATACCGCAGGGTCTGGCCCAGGTCTACCGTGATCACCTCCGACGAGGCCGTGGCAAAGCCGGCTCGCTCGACCGTGATACGGTAGGTGCCGGCCGGCACCTCGGCAAAGCTGTAGTGGCCTCGCTCGTCGGTCGTACTCCTCTTGGTCGTGTTCTGGGTCAGATCAAGCAAGGTCAGGGCTGCCTGCGGCACGACGGCATCGCTGGCGTCGGTCACCGTCCCTTCCACGCCGCCGCGTTGCGCAAACTGCGCCTGGCAGAGTGCGGGGCAGAGCAGGACAAGCAGGATCGAGAGGAAGGGAGTGAGAAAGCTGCGTGAGTGCATCATGAGAGGCTCCTGCGCTTGAAAGCTTTCAAGATTGAACGGCTCGATTACATACATCCCCCTCAAGCACTGTCAAGTACTTTTGTTTCTCCACCCTCACCCCAGCCCCGCAGACCGGCTCCCCTCCTCAGTAACCGCCGGCCCCGCGCCTACCCTAACTACACCTCCACGTCCGCCCCGCTCTCCGATACTCTTAAGCAAGTCCCCGCGCCCAACCCGATGCCCAACATGAAAGAGATCGCCCGGCTCGCCAAGGTCTCACTCGGCACGGTCTCCCATGTTTTGAACAACTCGGCCAAGGTGCGCGAGCCGCTCCGCCAGCGGGTCCTCGACGTGGTCGCCTCGCTCAACTATCAGCCCAACCAGCTGGCCCGCGGTCTCAGACGCGACAAGACCAACATCATCGGCATGATCATCCCCGACATTACCAACCCGTTTTTCCCCGCAGTCGTTCGCGGCGCCGAGGACGCCGCCTTCGGCAGCGGCTACCGGCTGGTCCTCTGCAATGCGGACAATGATCCGTCGAAAGAGATCGTCTACATGAACGAGCTCAAGACCTACCTGCCCGCGGGCCTCATCGTCATACCTTCCAGCGACAGTGAGATCACGCTCCAGGCGGATCGCTTTCAGCGCGACGGCTCGGTCGTCGTCTGTATTGACCGCATGCCTCAACACTGGAAGGGCGACAGTGTGACCGTGGCCAATGAAGACGGCGCCATGCAGGCCACCCAGCACCTGGTCCACCTGGGTCATCGCCGCGTCGCCACCGTCACCGGGCCGCTACACCTTGCCATTGCCAAGGCGCGCCTGGCCGGCTTTCGCATGGCGCTCAAGAAGGGCGATCTTCAGGTGCCGGCCGACTTCGTGCAGGAGAGCACCTTTGATAGCGCCGGCGGCTACTCGGCGGCTCTGCGCCTGCTCCAGATGCATCCGCGCCCTACCGCCATCCTGGCGCAAAACGATGTCATGGCCATGGGCGTTCTCCGCGCCGCCCGCGAGCTGCGCCTGGCCTGTCCTGAGGATGTTTCCATCTTTGGCTTCGATGGTCTGGAGGTAACGGAGCTGCTCGATCCTCCGCTGTCGTCTGTCGTCCAACCCGGCTACGAGCTGGGCAGGCTCGGCGTTCAGACGCTCATCGCCCGGGTCAACGATGGCGCCCGCAGCGTTGAGCACCTGGTGCTGCCAACCGAGTTGCGGCTTCGTGCCTCCGTCGCCCACCCGCCTCTCGACACCGCTCCGCGGAAGAAGCGAAGGATCGCGCCTCAGCTATCGCCGCCCAGCTCCGCCGTCAGCTCGTGAGCCGCCTGCACCACCGGCCCACGCCACTTCTCCGCATATCGATGCACCGGCATGGTCAGCGTCAAGGCGCCCACCAGCCCGCCGGATGCGTCAAAGACCGGAGCTGAGATCCCCGAAAGTTCCGCAACCCTCTCACCGACCGAAGACGCAAAGCCTTCCCGGCGAATCTTGTTCATCCCGCGCCCTCTCACTCCGGCAAAGGCCATCAACACCTTGCCGCCAGCTCCCTTGTCCAGCGGCAGCACCTCGCCCAGCTGGATGTGTTCGCGCACCGAACGCGGAGAATCCACCCAGCAGAGACGGATACGGCCGCTGCCACTCACCACATGCAGCGCGGCTGTCTCCTCGGTCGCGCGCACCAGGCCATCCAGGATGGGCAGAGCCAGCCGTTCGAGCAAGGATTGGCTGGCTCGAATGGCGTGCAGCCTCGTAATCTGCGGTCCCAGCGAGTAGAGGCCGTTCTTCCCCCTGCGCAGAAAGCCGGCTTGCTGCAGAGACGCCAGCAGGCGCAGGCTCGTGCTCTTGTAGAGCCCCGTCCGCTTCGCCAGTACCGCCAGCGGCAACTCGCTGTCCCCAGTTTGAAACGCCCCCAGCAAGGCCAGCGTGCGATCCGCCGTCGTCGATCCTCCGCTCTCCGACTTCGCAATCCGCGGCACACGCGCTCCCTTGCTTGACAGCCCTGGTGCCCAGAGCCACAATCAGTCACAAGACAGTATACCGTTCTGTTTTACGAGAAAGCCTGCCATGACTGGCACCCCGCCGATCGGCCGAGAAGCGCGCCCCGGCCCCCGGCTGCTGTGGCCACTCGCCCGCTACCGCGTCGGGCTGCTTCCGCTCCCACTCTTTCTGCTGCTCGCCATCCCGCTCTGCCTGCTCGCCTGGCAGCGGGCCATTACGCCTGAGAGCCCCTTGATGATCGCGGTCCTCGCTACCGGCGCCTCGCTTTGCGCCTGGGCCGGCGGCCTCTTTCCCTGGCTTCGGCGGCTGGGCGGGCCGGCGCTGGTCTGCGCTTTCCTGCCCTCGTACCTGGTTGCCCGGCACTGGCTGCCCAGCCAGCTCGTCACCTCCGTCTCCGCCTTCACCCGAGGCTCGAACTTCATCTACCTCTTTATCGCAGCCGTCATCGTCGGCAGCATCCTCGGGCTTGAGCGCAGGGTTCTGCTGGGCGGCATGCTGCGGGTCTTCGTCCCGCTCGCCGCCGGCTCGCTCGCAGCTTTTCTTGTGGGTTCGGCGGTTGGCTCGCTCACCGGGCTCCGCCTGGGAGACGTGCTGCTGCTCATCCTTGTGCCGGTCATGGCGGGCGGGGTAGGCGACGGCGCCATCCCCCTCTCGGTCGGCTATGCGGAGCTGCACCGCGGCGAGGCGGGCCCGCTTCTCGGCCAGATCCTGCCGGTGGTCCTGCTCGCCAACTTTGTTGCCATCGTGGCTGGCGGCGCGCTCAATGCCCTGGGCAGACGTTATCCCGCGTGGAGTGGCGGCGGCCGCCTGCAGGTAGAGCCCTCTGCCCCTGCCGCCGCGCAACACCTTCCTGCCGATCCTTCTGCGACGGTCGAGCAGATCGCGGTCGCCTTTCTCTTTGCCATCGCGCTGTACCTGGTTGCCGTCTGCCTGCACAGCCTGCTCCAGTTCCCGGTTCCGGTCACAATGCTCGCTGCGGCCACGCTGCTCAAACTTACGAACCTGCTGCCCCTCGCAGTCGAGCAAGCCACAGTCCAGGTCAGCCGCTTCTTTGCCACCGCCGTAACCTACCCCCTCCTCGTGGCGGTTGCCGTCGCGCTCACCCCATGGGCTTCGGTC
>DASWUY010000147.1:0-3200 GCA_036401435.1 Acidobacteriaceae bacterium
TGGGCCAGCCGTGCGACCAGCGCGCGCTCGGCTGGCTTCAGCTCCGGCCTGCGTTCCACCAGCAGCGCCGCCAGCTCCTCAGCCGGCAGGGCTGAGAGCGTGTAGAGCGCCGCGCGCGACCGGATCGTCGGCAGCAGCTCCTGCGCATTGCTCGTCAGCAGCAACAGGCTGGCATGCGCCGGCGGCTCCTCAAGCACCTTCAGCAGAGAGTTCGCTGCTTCCTTCATGAACGCACCGCTCGTGAAAATGTAGAAGGCACGCCGCGCCTCGGCCGGCATCCGGTACACCTCTCGGATCACGGTCCTCACCTGCCCCAGCTTGATGAGCAGCTGCGGCGGATCAGGCGGCACGATCAGCACGTCCGGGTGCGTCTGGATCAGGATGCGCGTCTCCCGTTTGTCCACGTCGCGCAACTCGTCGCGTGCTTCCACCGCTTCCGCCACGCGGGCTTCGCGACGGGCCGCGAGCGCAATGCGCGTGCAGTTGCTGCAGCCCCCGCAGAAGTCCGGCAGGCGATCTGTCGAGGCCGGCGGCGCCAGGCAATTCGCCGCCCGGGCAAGCATCAGCGCCAGCGTATACTTGCCCGCGCCACGCGGCCCGGCGAGGATCATCGCATGCGGCAGACGGTCCGCGGCCAGGCTCTCGCGCAGCAGCCTGACCGTCTCGCCGTTGCCGAGAAATTCCGCAAAGCCCATGTTGCTGAGTCTATCTCCCGCGGGCCTGCTGTTGCTGCATTTGCTGGATTTCAAGCAGCGGCGAGGCGGGCTGCGGCGGCTCCTGCGCCTTCTCGACCATGATCGACCAGTCCTCCGGAATAGGCATGTCCCGGTCCAGTGCCGGCGGTTCATCGAACGCGTCTACCTGCACGGCCACATATAAGTCGCTGCGGGTGCGCCCGCGATAGATACCGTGCGTCGGCGGCACGTCTGCATAGTCGCGTCCCAGCGCCGTGCGGATGTGCCGCTCATGCGCCAGCAGGTTATTGGTTGGGTCAAAGCCTACCCACCCCAGGTAAGGAAGAAAGACCTCGATCCAGGCATGGGTCGCATTGGTTGTCGAGCGGTCTTCTTCCGGCCCGCGCTGATACAGGTACCCACTTACGTAACGGCAGGGTATTCCGACCGTGCGTACCAGCGCGATCATGGTATGGGCGAAGTCCTGGCAGACGCCCTCCCGTGATGCGATGGCCTCGTCAATCGGCGAGTCCACGCGCGTAGACCGGGGCACGTACTGGAAGTAATTGTAGAGACTGTGGTTCAGCTCGCGCACTAACATCAACGGGTCATCGCGGCGAGTGATCTGTAAGTGCCGGGCTAACTCGAGCAGCGCCGGCGTGGGCCTGGCAAACTCGCTTGGCAGCAGCATCTCCCAGTAATCGCCCTCGGCCACCAGCGCGTCCAGCTCCGCCCAGGCGGAAGGCGCGAGGAAGTGCGGCACGTCGGCCAGCGGCTGCTGCTCTACCAGCGATTCCGCAATGATAACCAGCTGCGAGTGCTCGCCGGGAATGTCGACGTGCTGAACCTGGTTGCCCAGGTGGTCGCGGTAAGAGAAGACGCGGCATCGCGGGCTGACCGAGAGCGTGAAGGATAGACAGCGCTGGTTGGAGTCCGATCGCGGATGCATCCGCGTCTCCATCACGCTCTCGCTGACCCGCGTGGCATAGACGAACTTGGTCAGATGTCTTACAGAGTAAAACTTCAAGTCGGATCCTCTTGGCATAACTTCAGAGCCTGGGGCACTTAGATGAGTAAGTCGGCGGCACCCGGGGACCAGGGCCGTGCATGGGATCCGCGTTACTTGGAAAGCGCTGTCTGCACGGAGTAGTGGATGTAATCCCGGTAGAGCAGGGTGTGGACTTGGCGACACTGGCTCGAGATATTCTGCAGGTATTCACCTACCCCCTGGGCCATGACCTCGGATATCTCACAAAAGTTCAAGGAAGCCTGCAAGCGGCCCGCCACCCGGCTCAGCTCCTGGGCCACCAGCCGGCCGCTCTCCTGCTGCAGCGCATCGAGCGCCCAGCGCAGCTGGTCCACCGAGTATCGCACCGAGTGAGGAAACTCCTTGTTCAGCAACAGGAACTCAAGAATCTGCGGCTGGGTCAGGTCCGCCGTATAAACATTGCAGTAGGCCTCAAAGGCCGAGCAGCAGCGCAGCAGGCCGATCCACTCCAGAAACTGGTGCGATCCCGCAATCTCGACCGGGCCCTCATGCGCGGTCTCAAGATCAAAGACCCCCAGCAGGGTCGCAATCGACGAAGCCCGCTCAATCGAGCGGCCGACCTGGATAAATTGCCAGCCCTCGCCATGGCTCATAGTCGTGTCGGTTACACCCTCAAACAAGTGCAGCCCGTCGAGCGTGGCGGGGAAGAAGTCTTCTAGGCGGCTCGCGCTTCCCTCGCTCTTGTCGGTGACCCGGTGATACATGCGATTGAGCTGCTGCCACTGCTCGGAGCTGATCTCCTCGCGCACCTGGCGCGCATTCTCCCGCGCCGCTGCGATGCAGGCCGTCACCGACGCGGGGATATCAGCGTCGTAGGTGAGCGCACGCACGAGCGAATAAAAGTCGCCATTCCACTCCAGGCCGGCCGGGTTGCCGAGAGCGGCGAGTGCGCGCTTCCACAGCCCTTCTTCGCTGGTGCTGCTGGGGTCAAGCGTCATACCGAAGTTGACGTCGAGCACCCGCACCGTATGTTCAGCGCGCTCCAGATAGCGGCTCATCCAGTAGAGACTGTCGGCTACACGCGAAAGCATGGTCTCTCCGGCCAGGGGCACTTAGTCATGCAGCACCCAGGTATCCTTGCTGCCGCCGCCCTGGGAGGAGTTGACGACGAGCGAGCCCTTGCGCAGGGCGACTCGTGTCAGCCCGCCCGGCACCACGGTGACCTTGTCGCCGTAGAGGATGTAAGGCCGCAGGTCGACGTGCCGCGGCTCGATCGAGCTTCGGCTGCTCTCGCCCATCAGGCAGGGCGAACGTGAGAACTCGAGCGTAGGCTGGGCGATGTAGTTACGCGGGTTGGCCTCAATGCGGGCGCGAAAGTCCTCCTGCTCGGCTGCGCTGCTGTGGGGACCGATCAGCATGCCATAGCCGCCGGACTCGCCCACGGCCTTGATGACCAGCTTATGGATGTTCGCGAGCACATGGCTGCGCTGCAGCGGGTCGGTCATCAGAAACGTTTCTACATTGGGCAGGATGGGATC
>DASWUY010000148.1:0-12125 GCA_036401435.1 Acidobacteriaceae bacterium
CAAGCTGGTCGAGGCCACCGGCCGCAAGGCCGTCGCCATCCCCGGTGACATCCGCCACAAGTCGTTCTGCCAGCAGCTGGTGCAGGAGACGGAAGCCGCCTTCGGACACATCGATATCCTGGTCAACAACGCAGCCTATCAACGCACCTATGAGTCGATCGAGGACATCCCGGAGGACGAGTTTGACGCCACCTTCCGGACCAACGTCTACGGCACCTTCTTTCTGACCCAGGCCGCTGCCGCCAGGATGAAGCCGGGTGGCGTGGTGCTCAACACCTGCTCCATTGAGGCCTATGAGCCCAAGGACGAGTTGGCGCCCTATGCGGCGACCAAGTCAGCCCTGGTCAGCCTCACCAAGAGCTTTGCCAAGCTGCTCATCAAGCAGGGCATCCGCGTAAACGGTGTCGCCCCGGGACCCGTCTGGACCCCGCTTATCCCCTCCACCATGCCGGAAGATGAAGTGAGTAACTTCGGCAAGTCCAGCCTCTTCGGCCGGCCCGCCCAGCCGGTAGAGCAGGCCGCGGTCTTCGTCTTCCTCGCCTCGGATGATGCCAGCTATGTGACCGGTGAGATCTACGGCGCCACCGGCGGCAAGATGCCGTTCTAGGCATCGCCCGCACACCATCCAACCGGCAGGTCTGCTCTTGAGAAGCGGGCCTGCCGGTTTGTTGATGGCACACTCCCAGCTGTAACCGGGGCGATGCAGGTACGGCGTATACTCGCTCGGGGGAAGCCCAGTTTTGCCGACCAGCTACATCAACCGCATCGCCACAGTTGTTCCCAGCCATGATGTACATGCGGCCTTCGTCGACTTTGCTGAAGACATGCTGCTCGACGAGCGCACTCGCCAGCTCTTTCGCCGCATGGCCACCCGCTCCGCCATAGAACACCGCTTCCCCTGCCTGCCCCGCGAGCCGGAAAAAAACGAAGCCACCGCCGCCGGCTTCTACAGGAAGCACGACTTCCCCAGCACCTCTGCCCGCATGCACGTCTATGAGCAGGCGGCGCCCGTCCTGCTGCGGCGCACGCTCGACTGCCTGCGGCTGACCGCCAGGGAACGCGCACGCATCCGCCATGTCATCGTGACCTCCTGCACCGGGCTCTATGCGCCAGGTCTTGATTTCGCCATCATCGATCACCTCGGCCTCGACCCCTCCACCGAGCGCACCATGATCGGCTTCATGGGCTGCTATGCCGCCATCAACGCCCTCAAGCAGGCCCGGCACATCGTTCGCTCGGAACCGGACGAGAGCGTGCTGGTCATCAACCTCGAGCTCTGCACGCTGCACTTCAAGGAGACGCAGGATCTGGGCGAGGTGCTCTCCTACCTGGTCTTCGGAGACGGCTGCGCCGCCAGCCTGATCAGCTGCGAGCCGGTGGGCTTTGGCATGGACACGTTCAAGGCCGTACAGGTGCCGGACACGCGCGACCTGATCACCTGGAACATCCGGGAACTGGGCTTTGACATGCTCCTCTCGGGCAGGGTGCCGGGCGAGATCTCAAAGGCCCTGGAGCACAACGTGGAACAGATTGCCGGCGCCCAGAGATCTACCCCCATTGAGCTCTGGGCCGTTCACCCTGGCGGCCGCTCCGTGCTCGATGCCGTGGCACGCGGACTCAAGCTTTCGCCGCGAGCCATGGCCGCCTCTCGCGACATCCTGGCGCGCTTCGGCAACATGTCTTCCGCCACCGTCATGTTTGTGCTGCAGAAGCTGATGGCTGAAGCCCGCGCAGGGCAGCTCGGCTGCGCCATGTCCTTCGGCCCCGGGCTCACGGCAGAGACCATGCGCTTTCATGCTGTCTGAGGGTGGGAAAGCCGGCGCCCTCGCCCGGCGAGCAGAGCCCGACTTCTCCGTGCGCGCCCAGCTCTCCGAGCACATGGATGAGCCCTGCACCTACGACGAGTTTCGGGACTGCCTACAGGACCTGGCCCAGGTCAATCGCCTTACGCTTGCCTACCGGCCTACCCGCATCTGGCTCGATCGCCTGCTGGCGAGCCGAAACCTGCCCGGGACACCTCTTCATATCGTCGATGTCGGCTGCGGCCAGGGAGACATGCTGCGCATGGTCGCGCGGTGGGCGCAACGTCGTGGCATCCGGGTTCAGTTGACCGGAATCGACCTCAACCCCTACGCAGCTCGAGCGGCGGCCGAGCAGACACCCGCAAGCATGGGCATTGAGTGGCTCAGCAGCGACGCCTTCAGCTACACGCCCCCGTCCGACATCGATGTGGTGATCAGCTCACTCTTCACCCACCACTTGGCCGACACAGAGATTGTGGGCTTTCTGGTCTGGATGGAAGCCGTGGCCCGCAAAGGTTGGTTCATCAACGATCTGCATCGCGGCAGAACCGCCTTCCATGTCTTCCGGGTGCTGGCACGCGCCGCACGCTGGCACCCCTTCGTCCAGCATGACGGCCCCGTCTCCATCCGGCGCGCCTTTGCCCCTGCAGACTGGGAGCACTCCTGTGCGCAAGCCGGTCTCGAGCCGGGCACGGTCCGCATCGAGCAGTTCTGGCCGGCACGACTCTGCGTTGGACGCATCCGGTGAGCGCGGCTCCCGCCACACCTGTGCCCGCAGTCGGCGACCACGACGCGATGGTGATTGGCGCAGGGCTGGCCGGGTCCTCCCTCGCTCTCTGGCTCACCCAGGCCGGGCGCCGCGTCCTCCTCATCGAAAAGACGGCAGCAGCCCATGCAAAGGTGTGCGGCGAGTTTCTGAGCCACGAGGCGCTGCACTACCTTCACTCTCTCTCGATTGACCCTGAGGCGCTGGGCGCAGTGCCCATCGAGTACGTACGCCTGGTCAGCGGCCGCTTCGAGGCACGCTGCCGTCTTCCTTTTCCGGCCCTCTCGCTCTCGCGCGAAACGCTCGATGAAGCCCTCCTCCTGCATGCACGCGCGTCGGGCGTCTGCATCCATCGCGGCCAGCGCGTTCAGTCAGTGGCGCGCGACGGAGACACCTGGATCGCGAGGCTGCAAGGCGGCCGGCAACTGAAAGCACCGTCCGCCTTTCTTGCTACCGGCAAGCACGACCTGCAGGGCTGGAACCGGCCCCCTGGTACGCAGAATGACCTGATCGCCTTCAAGATGTACTGGAGGCTGGCGGATCGGGAGCGCGCAGCCCTCGACCGCCACGTGGAGCTGATCCTCTTCCCGGGCGGCTATGCGGGGTTGCAGCCAGTGGAAGAGAGCCGGGCAAACCTCTGCCTGCTGGTGAGCCGGGCCGGCTTCTCCCGCGCTGGGGGCACCTGGGCAGCGCTGCTCGCGCACATGCTCGCCCAGTCTCCGCATCTTGCCCGGCGCCTGTCCGGCGCAAATGCCCTGTGGGCCTCTCCCCTTAGCCTCTTCAAGATTCCGTACGGGCTGGTCATGGGCGCTCGCCGTCGCGACGAAGACAGCCCGGCGGGCCTATGGCGACTGGGAGACCAGTCCTCGGTCATCCCTTCGTTCTCGGGCGAAGGCATGTCCATCGCACTCCACAGCGCCAGGCTGGCAGCCGCGATGTATGGCGCGGGGGCCGATGCAGCAGGTTTTGAGCGGCAGCTGGCACAGCAGGTCGGAGCGCGGGTACAGTTTGCCACGCTTCTTTCACGCGCCATTCTGGCAGCGCCGGCATCGGTCGCAGCAGCAGCGTGGGGCTGCCCCGCGCTGCTTGGCCTCGCAGGAAAGATCACCCGCATCCCTACCCGCTACCTGCTGCACCAGAGCGCCGGCGGGATATACGATCCTGCGCGAGCGCCCGGTAGCGCAGCAAGCAACGGGTGCGTTCCTACTCCTTGATCAGGATCGGATGTGCCGAGATGGCGAGCGACCCGCCGGTATACGCCGTCACGTTCCCATACATGTCCACCGCATGCGCCGGCGTCCAGGTCAGGGACGGCGTCACTGTGCCGGCACCCGCAGTATCCCAGTAGATGCGGCTGTGATCGCCGCTCGTATCCGTGATGTCGCAGGACCAGACCGTGCTCGCGGCGACGCAGGCGCTGACTTCCTTGTTGACCGTCCAGGCCTGCAGCGTGGTATACGCCTTGGCCACCATTGTCGGTGTCTTGAAGTCGGGCTGCGTCATCGTCACGGTGACGAAATTGGAGTTGTCCCACGCATACCACATGAAGCGCTGCATCCCTGCCGACCAGCCCACCAGCATGGCGCGCATCATGTAACCGGACTGGTCATCGACCGTGTTGAAGAGGTTCGGCGGGGCCCACCCGAACTCGGTGTTGATGAGCGGCTTGTTGGTCAGCTTGTATTGCTTCATCAGCGCCTGTACCGACTGCGCCGTCGGAATCAGTGCCTCCGGCGTCTTGCCCGGGATGTAGAAGTGGATGCCGATCGCATCGACCGAACTGCCCATGCCCAGATCAAGCAGGTTCTGGAGGTAAGCAAGAGCCGACGGAGAGATGTTCGTGATGCTGGGGCTGATGATCTTGGCTGCCGGGTCGATGGACTTGATGGCCTTGGAAGCCAGTGTCACCAGCTGCACCATCTGCGCAGGCGTTCCGTCCCAGTAGTTCGTGGTATTCACTTCGTTCCACACTTCGTAGTACGCAATCTTGCCCTTGTAACGCGTCGCAACCGCACTTACGTAATTCGTCCACAGGGTATTGCTGACAGGAGGAGCCGTTAATCCTCCGGTTACCGACGTAGGCTCCGTCGATGCCCACTTCGGAGTCTGCCCCAGTTCCAGGATGACGTCCATGCCCTGCTGCTTCGCGAGCGCGATGTAGGTGTCCAGCGCCTGCCAGTTATAGGTGCTTGCGGTCGGCTGCAACTGGGCCCAGTCCACACCCGCGTCCCAGATGCGCCAGGTGCCGAACCTGACCGAGGGCCACGCCGTGCCAAACTGCAGGTGCAGCACGTGCATGCCGAAATACTGCGCAGGCAGGGTAGGGGCAGTAGCGGCAGCGGTCTGCGCTTCAACGAGCGGGACCCGCGCCACGATGGCCGGGTGCACGCCGGCAGCGCGCCACTGCGCGTGGACCTTCCCAGGCCTCGCCACCGCGGCGGCCGCATTCGTGCCCGGTGCAAGCGAGATCGTTACCAGCGCAGCAGTCAGCAAAGAGAGCAGATACTTCCGGGCCATTCCATCACCTCTCCTTCTCTATCGGCGGCCCTCTTCGAAACTTCGCCCCAAAATGATGCTTTTTCAAGTGCTCCCTGTCGGTGACCAGGCCCGGCGACAGGCGCACGCCACGCCCATCCATCGCCCGGCTTCGCTCCACTCCATTACCTAAATACCGTAGCGGACCGCGGGTGGCGCCAGTATGCTCGGCCTTGTTTGAGACAGGTCCCAGGCAACGCTCACAGCGGGGTGTCGAGCGCCCGAGCCCTGGCCGACCCATGCACTCACACCGTCCCTGCTGAGTACTTCAGTGCTCCTGATGTTTCAAGACGAGACGACCCCACACGAGGATCATGTCCAAGTCAAGCGCCACGCCGGAAGTGGGAGCGGCCAGGCAAACACACACTGACTCGCAGGAACTGAGTGTCGGTGACATCCTGCTCACCGTTCGCCACCGCCGCCGTTTGTTGCTCATCACAATCGTCGCGTGCCTGGCGCTTGCCGTGACCTACCTGCTGCTCGCGCCCAAGAAGTACACGGCCACCGCCACCATCGAGATCAACAAGGACAACTCCATGTCGCTTGGCCTGGATGATCTCTCCGGTATCGGCTCCAAACTCGGCACCGGCGCCGACCTGCTCACCGACATGATGACGCACGAGTCCGATCTCGAGAACGAGTCCACCGCGCTCGACGTGATCAAGCGCACCAACCTCCTCTCGACCGAGCCTTACGCCGTTGTGCCTGGCAAGTCGGAGATCCTGGACCGGGAGCACGGGCTGCCCATCGAGAAGGCTCCCGCTACGCGCGACCATGCCATCGCCATCTTCAAGCGCAGGCTGCACGTGGACCTGGTTAAGAACACCAGGCTGATCGCGGTCTCCTACACCGACACCGATCCAAATCGGGCAGCGGCAGTAGCCAATACCATCGTCGAGGTCTACCTCGCCAACCACACCGAGGCGCGCTATGCTGCTTCGCTCAAGACCTCCAACTGGCTGACCACGCAGCTCGCCGAGCTGAAGGACCGCGTCGCCGAGAGCGAACGCAAGGTCAGCCAGTTCCAGCAGAAGTCAGGCCTCGTTGGGGTCTACGTTACCGACACCGGCAAGGGCTCTGCAGATGCCGGCCTGCCGCACGTAAGCAGCGTCGAAGATGAACGCCTGCTGGCCCTGAACAACGAGCTCACCCAGGCAGAGGTCGGCCGCATCGCGAAGGAGGCACTCTACCGCTTCGCCCAGACCGGCGATCCCGACGTCCTGGCCAGCCTCGGCTCGAGCAGCCTGGTAACAGGCGCGGCAGGCAGCACCGATCCCTCCGCGTCCGCCGTCAGCCGCAGCATCGCAACCCTGCAGAGCCTTCGCCAGCAGCAGACCCTCCTCAAGCTGCAGTATGCCTCCGACATCACAAAGTACGGACCCAGGAACCCGGAGTTGATGCAGGTCAACAACCAGTTGACCTCCATCGCCGGCGAGATACAGTCCGAGTTGCTCCGCATCCGGCAGGGGACAAAGAGCGACTTCGACATCGCCGCGCTGGCTGAGAAAAACCTGCGCGCCAAGGTCGGCGACCAGGAGAAGGTCGTCGGCAGGCTGGATCAGAGCATCGCGGGCCTCATGGTTCTCGAGCAGGAGAGCGCCTCCAATCGCCTCCTCTACCAGGACCTCTATACCCGGCTGGAAGAGGCAAACCTGGCTGCTGGCCTCGGGGCAGGCATGATCACCATCTCCGATCCAGCCCGCTCCTCTTCCAAACCCTCGGCGCCCATTCCGCTTGAGGTGCTGGCCATCGGCTTGGGCGCCGGCCTGCTCCTTGGCGTGAGTGCAGCCTTGCTGCTCGATAACGTGCAGAACATCCTCTACACTCCGGGCGACTTCCATGAGCTGCTGCCCTTTGCCGAGCTGGGCATGATCCCCGACTTCAGCTCGGCCCAGCGTCGCCGCCGCTATGGCAGCAAGGCAGTCGTCAAGGACCCGGTTAAGATCGAGGGCGGTCGCGTCGCCTGGCTTCTGCGCGACCCCACTTCGCCCGTCTCCGAGGCCTTCCGGCAGTTCCGTACCTCCGTCCTCATGTCCAAGAGCGCCAGCCCGCCGCGGACGCTGCTCTTTACCAGCGCTGTCAGTGGCGACGGAAAGACCGTCAGCTCCTTCAACCTGGCCACCGCCTTTGCGTATCAGGGCTCGCGCGTGCTGATTCTTGACGCCGACCTGCGCCGCCCCTCCATGCACACCCTCTTCGGCTGCTCGGGAGCCGTCGGCCTCAGCAACGTGCTCACCGGCGCCATCTCTACCGCCGACGCCATCCTGGCCCACCCTGAGATGGAGCGCCTCTTCCTCTTGCCTGCAGGCACCATCCCGCCCATGCCGGCAGAGTTGCTCGGCTCCAAACGGTTCTCCGAGCTGCTGGCCGAGTGCCAGGGTTCCTACGACTACGTCATCATCGACACCCCACCCATGCTCCTTGTTACCGATCCACTGCTGCTTGCGCCCATGGTCGAAGGCGTCATCCTCGTCGCTCGCGCCGGACGGGATACCAGGCCAGCGGTCAAACAGGCCATCACCATGCTCAGCCGGCCGCAAGTCCGGGTGCTTGGCTATGTGCTCAACGGCGTATCCGCGGCACCAGGCTACTACCGCTACGAAGGCGCGGAGGCATAGCATGACCCAACTCACACGCCTCCTGCTCCCGATGGCTCTCGCTCTACCCGCCGCCAGCGCACCGGCCCAGCAGGCAGCACCCGTGATCACCTCCAACCTCGACCAGGCCTCCGCAGCCCTCAGCAAGGCACCCAGTGCTGTCCCCGCTGCAGGCGGCCCCACCCTGCTTCCTGAAGACTTCTCCAAGGTTCCCCTGACCGCCGGGACGCTTCTCGACCTGCGCATCTACCGCGTTCCCGAGATGTCCGGCAGCCTGCGCGTCGACGAAGCAGGCCAGATCACCGTGCCCCTGCTGGGCAAGGTCGATGTTCTTGGCAAGACCGCCGCCGTGCTGCAGGTCGAGCTTGCTTCTGCCCTGGCGGCGCAGGGCCTGCTGGTCTGGCCGCAGGTCAACGTCGACGTGCTGCAGTACGCAGTACAAAGCACCACGGTGTTGGGCGAAGTACAGATGCCCGGCCGGGTCACCCTCCAGGCGCCCAAGCCGCTCTCCAGCGTCCTCGCCATGGCCGGCGGCCAGACCATTGCTGCCGGCAACGACATTGAAATCCAGCACATCGGTGAGCCCAGCCATCCTGCCCCCTACACCGAGCACGCCAGCTACCTGCGGGATGTCGGGCCCGACAGCGTCTCCCAGGTCATCGTCTATCCCGGAGACACGGTCTACGTGCGCCGCGCCGGCATCGTGTATGTGCTGGGCGCGGTGAACCGCCCCGGCGGCTACCTGATGGTCGACCGGGGCTCGCTCGACCTGACCCAGGTGCTCGCATTGGCGCAGGGAACCACCGTCATCGCTTCCACACGCAAGGTCTGGATCGTTCGCCGGCAGCAGGGAACAGTGACCGCCACCCCGGTCGCGTATGCAAAGGTCGCCAAGGGCAAGCTGGCGCCGCCCATCCTGCAACCGGAAGATGTCGTCTACGTGGAGATCAGCAAATTGAAGGCGGCGGCGGTCAATGGTTCGGCGGTGCTGAGCGCGGCAGCCTCGGCCTCTATTTATGCCGGCATCGGGCACTAAGCCCGGCCTGGTTCGTACGATGGAGCAAACGGTGACGGGCAAACCACAGGGGGTCGCGTCTTCGGCCATCGCCGGCATGCGCTGGAACTACCTGGGAACGCTTGCCTCCACCCTTAGCTCCGTCGTCATCAGCACCGTCCTCGCGCGCATCCTCGGGCCAGGCCCGTTCGGGCAAGCCATTGTGGCCATTACGGTCTACGCGCTCGTAAACCTGTTCGTCGATGGCGGCTTCAGCCAGGCGTTGATCCAGCATAAAGAGATCTCGGATGACCACATACGACGCACCTTCACCTGCCAGGTGCTCATCGGCGTCGCCTCTACCGTGCTCGTCTATCTGGCCGCACCGCTCATCGCCGCGCTTTTCCATGTGGCCGGGGTCGTACCCGTCATCCGCGCCATCTCCCTGCTGATGACCGTACAGTCCGCCGGGCTGGTTTCGTCCGCGCTGCTGCGGCGCGAGATGCGCTTCCGCGTGCTCCAGTACGCAACCCTGGTCAGCTACCTGGTCAGCTATTTGGGCGTCGGCATTCCTCTCGCGCTCGCGGGCAAGGGCGTTTGGAGCCTGGTGGCCGCTTACCTCTGCCAGGCCACCCTCAACTCGGCGTTCCTTTATGCCGCGGCCCGACATCCCATCACCCCTGTCTTCGGACTGCCACCCCGCTCCATCGCTGTCTTCGGCGGCATTGTGATGGCCAACAGTCTCGTCTACTGGGGCCACACCAATCTCGACAATCTTGCCGCAAGCTACCGGGGTCCCACGGCCCTCGGACTCTATGGCCGCGCCTGCAACCTGGCCTACCAGCCTTGCAACGCGCTGGTCGCCAGCCTGCAATCCGTTCTGCTCTCGTCCGCAGCCAAGGTGAGTGACAAGACGGAACTCGTCGGGCGGATCGCACTCGCCTCCATGGTCCTCGTCCTCGGCATTCTTGGCCCGGCGTATGCGGCTTTTATCGCCGCCCCTTCGACGGTGATCATCGGGCTCTACGGCCACAAGTGGGTGGCAGCCATCCCGCTCATGGTGCCCATCGCCCTCGCGATGCCGCTGCTCGGATCCATCCGCGTTCTCAACCCCATCATCTGCGGCGTCGGCCGGCCCACGCTTGAGTTCTGGCCGCAGGCCGTCAGTTGCGTGCTGGCCGCCGCGGCCTACTTCACCGCCGTCCACTACTCGGTGCTCGCCGTCGCCTGGGCGCTGCTCGGCGTCACCACAGTCCGCTTCCTCCTGACGGGCGCCACCATCTTCGCGGCTCTCCGGGTCTCCTGGTGGCGGGCTACCCTCGCCGCCGCCGGACGATTGCTCTTCTCCACCCTCTTCGCCCTGTGCACACTCGTCTTCGATCGCGTACTGCTCGCCGCCGGCCTCACCCCCAGCCTGCGACTTGCCGCACTCTTCCTCTTCTGCACGCTGCTCCTCGCCGGTTCGGTGTGGTACTGCAGCGCGCTTGTCTTCGGCAGGGAAGCGGTCAACCTGCTGATCCACTACAGCCTGCACCTGCCGCGCACCTACGCGCGCCGCCTGCAAGCCTACGCGGGCGACCCGCTCGTGCTCCCCTTATGACCACCGCCCGCATCCTCATCCTGCAGGCGATGTGCAAGCAGTATCGCGCGCCGCTCTTCGCCACCATGCATCAACAGCTCGCCACGCACGCGATCGAGCTGCGCGTTGCCTACAGCGAGCCCGTTGACGGTCATCGCAGCCGCAACGACAACGTCGATCTACCCGCCCTGTATGGCCTCAAGGTCCCGGGACGCTCGCTCTTCGGCGGCCGGCTCTTCTCGCAGCTGCCCTTGCAGGCCATTGCGCGGGCCGATCTGGTCATCGTCGAACACGCGCTCAAGCACCTCATCAACTATCCGCTGCTCGCCCTCTCCTGCTGCCGGGCAAAGAAGGTAGCCTTCTGGCTGCACGGGGGCACACTGCGGCACGGGCCTGCCTCGCTCGCCCGCTCTCTGCGCAAGCAACTGCTGCTTACGGCTGACTGGGTCTTCTCCTACACCGAAGGGGTTGCACGCGATGCCATCGCCCTTGGCGCCGACCCGCGCCACATCACCCCTCTCCAGAACGCCATCGATCTCACCAGCTTCTACGCAGCCCTTGCCGCTGTAACCGAGCCGGACCTCGCAGCCGCGCGAGCCAGGCTCTCTCTGCCTCCTGACGCCTCCATCGCCCTCTTCTGCGGCAGCCTCTATGCCGGCCGTGGGATCGACTTCCTGGTCTCCGCAGGGGACCGGATCGCAGCGCGCGACCCGGCCTTCCACCTGATCGTCCTCGGAACCGGCCCGCTTCTATTCCAACTCCAGGCAGAGGCCGCTGGCAGGCCCTGGCTGCACTGCCTCGGCAGCCTCTTTGGCGACGAGCGCGCTGTCTACTTCAGGCTCGCGCAGGTCTGCCTCATGCCTTACCTGGCCGGCCTCGGCATCCTGGATGCCATGGCCGCCGGCCTGCCCTACATCGTCACCGGCGCACTCGCCACCAACCCAGAGATCGAATACCTCGTCGATCACGTCACCGGCCTGGTGACAGGAGACGATGTTGCGGCCTACGCAGACGCTGTCGCCAGCCTGCTCCACGACCCGCCGCGCCTGCATGCCATGGGTGAGGCCGCCCGTCTTGCCTCGCGCCGATATTCCATCGAGAACATGGCATCCAACTTCTGCCGCGGCATACGCCAGTGCCTCTCTGAAGGTGGGACGCTATGACGGCTCCCCATGCCGCTCCTCTGCCGGCTTCGTCGGGCGAACAGGCTGTGCCCTCCGTAGCCGTGTTGCTGACCTGCTTCAATCGCCGGCAGAAGACCGTTGAAGCGCTGCACTCGGTGGCCCGGCAGCAGGCTCGCATGCCGCGCACCATCAAGGTGATTCTGGTCGACGATGGAAGCCGCGATGGCACCGCAGACGCGGTTCTCGCCGCTTTCCCCAAGACCCTGCTGATTCGTGGCAACGGCTCCTTGTTCTGGAACGGCGGCATGCGGCAGGCCTTCGCCCGGGCCCGCGAGATCGGCTTTGACTATTACCTGCTGCTGAACGACGACACCGTCCTTCTCCCGCATTGCCTCGACACCCTTCTGCAGACAGCCGAAGAGCTCGCACAGCAGGGAATTGTCTCCATCGTCACCGCCTCCACCTGCGACCCGGTGACCGGGAAGCGAAGCTATGGCGGCCTCCGCAGGATCAGGCGGTGGAGCGGCGTCAAGGATGTTCTGGTAGAACCGCTCACCGACAGGCCGGTGCGCTGCGACACGATGAACGGCAACTGCACCCTGATCCCTGCCGCCATCGCCCGGCAACTCGGGAACCTGGACGCAGGCTTCACCCAGCAGTTCGGAGATTTTGACTACGGCTTCCGCGCCACACGCGCCGGCCTCGCCGTCCACGCCGCACCTGGATAC